>JAAZFD010000139.1 GCA_012511925.1 Clostridiales bacterium | reverse complement strand
GCGTAATTTCTCCGGATGCAACACCGTTAATTAAATCTGCATGTCTATTAGATTCCATCATTTTGTTCTCCTATCCTTCAATACTTACTTTGCGTTTTGAGTTAGCCAACTGTGCAACATATTGGTCTGGGGTTATTTGGTCGATAAACTCAACAACTTTTTCGCTTTCTTTATCTTTTTCGGAAAACTCCTTGCGAAAATCGACAACTTCAGCCAATAAAGCACGGATTATCTGTTTACCCTTATCAAGTTTTATCGCAAACATCTCACGAATTGATTTATGTTTTTCTATGATTTTCTTTTTCTTAGAAAAGTGGTTGATCACCATGCCAACTCCAACTATTGCTGCAATAAAATCAAAAAAACCAAGCCCTGGGCTAAGCATCATTAACACACCAACCGCACCAATAGTAATACCGCCGAACAAACAAAACTGCTCATAGCCTGTAAGTTTATGCTGTGAAAGGGCTGTTGTGGTTTCTTTATTTATGAGCAAATCGAACCTTGTAATTAGGTCTTGCTCGTTTTGCCCGTCTTTTGTCCTGTCATTAAAGGTGTCAACGTTGATATCAATGTATTCAGGAATACGCATTCTATTTTGTGCCGTAACATCATTATATGCTTCGCTTATCCATTCCTTTGATAAGGCAATGGCAAACTTCTGTGTAGATGGGCTTGCATTTGAACTCTCTGGCTTCATAGCCGCATCAGTTAGCAACTGGGTGAAATCCTTATGTGTCTCGAATGCGGTTTGCTCTACCTCCATAGCTTTTTGCGCTAAATCCTCATCACCTAAAAAGTCTATTACAAACTGCTCATACTTTTCTTTCTGCCTTATGGGTAATTCTTCGTCATCAAAGTCGGTTACAAGGCTGCTCAATATCTCATCAAGTTGAAACTTCAACGAATCGCTTGAAACTTTCTGATTAAATATATTCGAAAAATAGTCGAACACTATCGCATGAAGCCTTGCACCCTGCATAATTTTATTCAAAATCGGCCATGTTTTGCTGTATTTTCTAAGATAGGGGTATTCGTTTTCGGGTATAGGAGCCTTTTTCAAACAAATTGCTTCCGACCATTGTACTTTTTGTTTCTCAATGAATCCAGGTTTTTCTGCAAGCCTATCCATCCATTCACCAATCTGCTTGGATACAACCCCTTCTGAGTCAACACCTAACAATCCGCTTGCAAATGCATCAATCAATACGATTGCTTTTCTGTCAAGATTCTGTTCGTCTTGGTTGGCGAGATATCGTTGCAGCCACTTCAACGAGGCTTGCTTGCGGTCTGCGCGTCTGCAAATAAGGGCAAACAATAAGGATGTCTTTTCATCATTCCTTTTTAATCCCTCCGCAAGCGCTCTTTCGGCAATTTCCGGTGAATCATTTATCCATGCTGCAAGAGCTACCAAGCAAGGCGCTAACCAGTAGTTAGGGGTTGATAGTAATAGCTCTTCCGTAGCGGTAACTATGGTATCTGTTTTAACAATACCAAGGTCGTCCGCTTGCAGAATTCCGGTGGTTGTTCTTCTTATCTCTGAGAGATGACCATACTTCTGCTCTAATTCCGCCCTAAGTTTTACTACTTCGGTGTGCGCAATCCCAAGTCGGTTTGCTTTCCTCTGTTCAAAAACAAAATCGTAGAAATCTTGTGCAAGTGCACCTACTCTGTCAAAAACCACCTTTACATTGTCGTTCACGACATCTACTCGAGAGTCGATAACCTCAATACCTTCAAATACGGTGTCTAACCTCCTCTCAATGTATCTTAGATCCGCTGGGCTAATCGTATATTGGTCAGCCATACATTAATCCTCCTTAGATTCGTATATATATCTAAGATAATCAGCGATTATTTTTTGGCGCTGACCATCGTTTAGATTTGAGTCTTTATGCAATATGTACCCTATTGCACATCTGCTTTCAAAATCGTTTTGCAGTTCTAACTCCTTAATAATTTGGGATTCGAGAAACGCAGCTATCGACTTTGCAGAGAACTTTCTTGCCGCTATTTTTTCCAGTACTTTATTTATGTCAACCCTTTTCCCAAGTAAAGAAGATATTCTTTCATAATACTTGCACCTATGCTCGCAAAACGAACATCCTGAGTGATGATAGATTATCTTGTCATAGTCTTTTGCAATATCATGCACTTTTTTTCTAACCTCGGCTATTACCTCATCCCTCTCCTTGGTGTAAAAAGGCTCAAGCAGGGGAATTTTTAAGCACTTTGGTCTATTGTCTCCTTCTGCATATACAGCAGCATATCCACGCCGCAATGAGCTTAGGTATTCTATTTGCTCTTGACTCATGTTCATTGCGAATCCAATTTCTTCCCTATCCTCACGGGCAACGGTTCTGTGAACTATTTTTAGGTTCGTGTTTTTTATTGTATCAGAAGCAAGTTTTGTTGGTATTTGCTCGGATATAATAATTCCCTGTCCAAAGGTTCTAATCTCTGCAAGTAGATTACAGAAAAACTCAATGGATTTTGCTCGTGAACTTGCGCCCTCTCCGATTTCAGTAACCTTTTTCAATAATCTATGCGCCTCTTCAACAAGTAGCACATGAGATAGTTTTTTGCTTCCTTTTGATACTTGTGATTTTCTATGTTCATACAACTGAACAAGGAGAAGTCCTATAACAAAGGATTTTGTTTCATCATCGCCTAAGTCTTCAAGCTCCATTATTACCGGTCTTGATAGCAGTTCTTCAATAGGTACGGATTTTGGAGTATTTAACATCGCTCCTTTTCCGCCTATCATCAAGGAGTATATCCTCGCTTGTAGTGCTGCTTTTACATTTGATTTGATTTCGTGATGGTAGCCTAAGTTTTCAACAATATAATCAATTTTGTTGTATAAATCCGTTAAGGTTGGATATTCTTTTAATCCGTACCGGTTGCTGCTTTCAACTATGTCCCATCCTCTATCGCTATAAATCTCATACACCGCTTTTTCTAATATGTAGGGTAGCGGAGGATATAAGTCAAAAGCTGCCTTAAATGTTGTTAAAAGATAGTCTATATGCGTTTGCAAAGAAACCTTTGGGTTCGTTTCGAAAGGGTTTATTCTATATTTAACGGAAGAATTTGTGGCTTCAGCACCCAACGTGAACACGAGTATATCCTCGTAGTTTCTAAGATTTCGCATTTCCCAATACTCTCGTTTTGCAGACTCTATAACCATGAATGGAATCCTATCCTGCTTCTTGTCTGTATTCCAAAGAGAATCAAGAATCGATTTTGAGGTGTTTGTTTTTCCGCCGCCTGTAATGCCCACAATTAAGGCATGGCGAGTAAAATCGTTTTTTTCAATCAGGTATTTGTTTGTTGATTCAGCAACATTTTTTCGCCCTGCTATGCAAATATCACCGATGGCGATAGGCTCTTGCAAAGAATCCTTTATTCTATTAGAAACATCAAACTCCACATATTCATCGATATAAAAACCTGAAAACTCTTTTGTTGGAAGCTGACAAAGCGTTGCCAACTGCTCGCTATTTAGTATAGTTTGAAATTTATATACGAACAGATTGATATTTTGTGTCAATCCAGCTCGAGACCAACTGCCTAAGGGATGTATTCCGGGATTTATTACCGTATCTGCCATCATATACGAGTTGGGGATAACTTCCTTTATAGAGTTGTATTCTATTAAGCGAAAGGAATCGGGCTTTGAATCTTTTCCCGAGAAGGTAGCTTTTACTATGTTGCCTAATTGTTTTGCGTCAATTTGATTGTCGGATGCGTAATATCCATTCATTCTCCACATCCCTCTTGCAACGCCAACTTTTATTATCTCTTCAAGAATTTCAAGGTTCTCAAAATAGTTTTTGCAATGAAAGTCCTGCTTCTGTGCAGTAATGTTGCCTTGCGCTCCACCAATAATGGTTTGATTTATTAACGCATAAGTATGTTCCATTTCCTGCAAAATTCGCTCATGTCCGAAAGATACAGCATTACTGCTTAAACCAGATGCAAGAATCACATAAGTAAACTTCTTGGAATTCATGCCACGGCAAATATTTTCTATTTGAAAACTTTTTTTGTCTTGCTCTATCTTGTTTGTTGGTAAGCCTGTGAACAATCCACCAAACTGATTTGGGGCAGTTCTTAAAGGATTATCATTTACCCTCTCAATGTCTATTCCAGGAAACATGGATTGATAGGAGGCTTTTAGACTGCCCAGCAATAGTTTCATAGTGCCAACATAAATGTTTATGCCGTTTTCATCACCTATTATTGCGTAGGCGAAAGGAACTCCATACCTAATGCAGCTACTTAATATATCTGCCATAAGTGAGCCTATTTGAAAATCCTTTTCGAACTCCCAAAAGCGTGTTAAGCCGCAAACTTTGAAAAACTGCATATCTCTGCATTCTTCATACCCAGTTGAAACAAAATTTCCGTGCGGAATAGAATCAAGCTCTTTTCTGCATAATGCACTGTTTTTATCTGCCGAAGTGAACCCGTTTGTCATCTATTAATCCTCTACCTTCTCCTTCCGAAAAAAATCGCAAAGATTATTCCAAAGATAACCCCCATAATTTTAAAAACAAGTGGTAGATTTGTAAGGCATAGAATGATTACGCCTGCCCAGATTAACCCTGTAGTACCATAATTCATAACGAAGGCAACCACCCCTGAAACAGCTAATAAAGTGATAAACCATACCAAACCAGCCGAT
>JAAZFD010000016.1 GCA_012511925.1 Clostridiales bacterium | reverse complement strand
ATTGTGCAGGCTTCTGCGTCCATAGTGTTGTATTCGTCCAATGGAATTGTGCCTGCAAAGGTTCGTTTCGCAACCTGAAAGCCCTTAAGAACGTTGTTTAGCAGTCTTTCCGAATCCCTGTCGTAAACCGCATAGCATACGGCAGACTTATCGAATCCTCTAAATACCTCACGCATTTCAGCTACCATAATCGCATAGCGTTTGTTTGCTTGTTCGCCAGTGTACTTTGGAGCGTTTTCGAGTGTTCCACGATAGAATTTAACCAACTCTACGAATTTTTCTCTCGCCATAACATCCGGGCATGGGTATCTCTGCATTGTAGCAATATCGTACCAATCGCCTGTGTTCTGCTCGCTAATGTATCTTTCGGGATAAACAACCAACTCGTTTTCAATGTCAACAATCAAGGCACGATTCAAACTTGCATCCCATAACAAGCAATTTTCAAGTGTTAACATGGTCAGCCCATCTACGCCATAGCCGCCTTCTGCAAGGAGCTGCCTTAACTCATGTACGTCTTCACTAACATTTTCAAGCGTTTCGGCTGCATCTAATGCAAGATTTATTCCATCACAATTTGCACGGTAGACTTTCAGGTCGCCATTTACACCAACGCTTAGAAAGGAGGGGATAAAAAGCTCAGCAAGAATCGAAATTACTATCAAGGCGATAGCAATTTCAATAATCGTAAATCCGCGTTTCGAAAACTGTTTATTCATAACGCACACCCCTAATCGTATTGTAATTGACAGCAATTTTTGTTGCTGCAATATACAATCTTTCATATAATATCTATTTATACCATGCATATTATTATTTGTCAAGTAATTATTACATTAATAAAGGGAAAAAAATAGTGATTTTATCACATTCATGGTTTACATATCTGCAAAATCTGATATAATGTTACGGGTAGATTCTCAGAAAAAAATTAGGGAGAGGTTCGCACATGAAGTACAAAATAGTTTGCATTAACCCCGGTTCTACATCAACCAAGGTGGGTGTTTTTGAAGATGAAAAACTGATTTTTGAGGGTACAGTTCGCCATTCAAAAGAAGAATTAGACCAGTTTAGTGCAATTACCGACCAAGCAGATATGCGTTTGGCATTAATCACAAAATTATTGGCTGACAAGGGCATAGATATTGACTCGATGGACGCTTACGTAGGCAGAGGCGGCATTATTTCGCCACTTGAAAGCGGAGTTTATACCGTAAACGATAAGATGGTTCATGATTTGAAGTTCACAAAAGCCGCTAATCACGCTTCATGCTTGGGAGGATTGTTCGCAAAAACATTATCGGATAGGAATAACAAGCCCTGTTTTGTTGTTGATCCCGTTGTGGTTGACGAGAGAATAGACATAGCCAAGGTTTCGGGCATTCCCGGCTATGATAGGTCTTGCGTATTTCACCCTTTGAATCAAAAGGCAGTTGCAAGGAAGTATGCTAAGGAAAACGGCAAAAGCTATTTCGATTGTCGCTTAATCGTTGCACACATGGGTGGTGGAATCACAGTTGGCGCACACGAATACGGCAAAGTTATTGATGTAAACGATGGCTTCAATGGCGAAGGTCCATTCTCTCCCGAGCGTTGCGGCGGAATGCAGGCGGACACAATCATAAAGATGTGTTTTTCTGGGGATTATACAAAAAAGGATATGTTGGCATTCGTAAACAAGCGTGGCGGAGTTAGCGCTCACATGAACACTAACGATATGCGAGAGGTTGAACGCCTATATCTTGCAGGAGATGAAATGGCTGTTTTGATTTTCTCCGCTATGGCATACAATGTCGCAAAAGAAATTGGTGCTATGAGTGCCGTTATGAATGGTAACGTAGAGGCGATTATTCTAACTGGCGGACTTGCATATTCGGAAGTATTTACTAAAATGATAATAGAGCGCGTGAAATTCATTGCTCCTGTAACTATTTATCCAGGCGAGGATGAGCTTTTGGCACTTTGCCAAGGCGCATTGCGTGTTTTGCATGGCGAGGAAAAAGCAAGGGAATACCAAGGCTAAAGGACTGTTGCCATAAAGCCTGTAAAGTAAAAAAGGACAAGCCTATTGGGCAATAATAAATTATTTGGAGGTTCAAAATGTTGAAAAAGAACGGAATTGGCGTTGTAGCCCCAAACATTCTGCTACCTAAAAAGGGTACGGATTATTCGCTTTGGGCAACTGTAGCTTGCGACCAATACACTTCCCAACCAGAGTATTGGCAGGAAACGGAGAAAATCGTGGGTAATGCTCCTTCAACACTTCGTTTGATGCTACCCGAGCTGTACTTAGAAAAGCCCGGCGAGGAAGAAAAGATTGCTGCAATCAGGGCTGCCATGCAGGAGTATCTTTCAAACGGCATACTTGAGGATAAAGGTAGCGGATTCGTGCTGATTAACAGGATTTCCAACGGTAGAAGTCGCAAGGGCTTAGTGCTGGCATTAGACCTTGAAAACTACGACTACAACAAGGGTTCTACAACACTTATTCGTGCAACCGAGGGAACGATTGTTGAGCGCATTCCTCCACGCCAAAAGATTCGAGAAGATGCACCCATTGAGATGCCCCACATACTCGTTCTCATTGATGACCCCGACAAGACGGTTATCGAGCCTGTTTTTGAGAAGCTCGAAGCTACAAAGGCAGAAAAGCTATACGATTTTGATTTGATGCAAAACGGCGGTCATATAAGCGGCTACTTGATTAACGATGATACTACACTTAATTCAATCGTTGATAATATGGAAGCGCTGAAAAAGTCGGTTGACGGCTTACCCCCAATGCTATTTGCTTTGGGCGATGGCAACCATTCATTCGCAACCGCAAAGGCATCTTGGGAGGATATGAAGAAGACTTTAAGCAAAGAAGAGCAGGAGAACCACCCAGCGCGCTTTGCTTTGGTTGAGATTGAGAACCTGCACGATGACGGAATCGAGTTCGAGCCTATTCACAGGGTAATTTTTGATGTTCCACCACGTGAAACGCTGATTACTCTCAAGGAATACTTGGAAAGACATTGTGAGGTTTGCGAGATGTATCTAACATTCGATAAAAACGAGCTTCAAGAGCATATTGCAAATTATCGCAAGTATAAGAATATCCACGTGTTGCCCTTTATGGCACAGGGCTATTATGGTAGCTTTGTTGTGCTTAACCCCGAGGCGCAGTTGGAGGTTGGCTCATTGCAAGTTGCTTTAGACGCTATGATTGACGATGGAAAGTTCACAAAGGCGCAAATCGACTATGTGCATGGCGATGCGATTGTTGAGGAGCTTTCGAACAAAAACCGCAACTTGGGCTTTTTGCTGCCACCTATGAGCAAAGCTATGCTGTATCCTACGGTTATGCGTGAGGGTGCGTTGCCAAGAAAGACTTTCTCGATGGGCGAGGCACATGAGAAGAGGTATTATTTGGAGTGCAAGAGGATTTTGTAAGCTGTAAGCAATGTTGAAATAAAAAGCCGTCTATTAAGACGGCTTTTTATTATGCGTTTCAGAGAATATCTTCTATCGGCTTCCAGCTTTCTGTGTTGTTCATGTCGTCATCATATTCACCATTGCAAACAAACAGCTTATCGTTTTTATCACGAATAAACCCGAATGCGTATTTATGGCTTTCGCAGAAAATCTTAAAGGCATCGTATTTGTTAACTATTTGCCTGTCTATGTTTTTGGATTGGCCATAATACTCTCCGCCCTTTGTTTCTGCTAAGAAAATTGTACCGTCAGCAAGTTGAATAACATAATCGGGATAAAATAGGTATTGTTTATAAAAGTAATCGGTGTATAAAACGGAAAGATATTGGTTGCCCTTATCACCGTTTTTATATACTAATTTTACCTTGCTTGAATTTTCACAATACTCTTCGAAAATTCGCTCAGGCTTTGACCTTAAACCCTCTACCGTCATCTGCCTGTTATAATCTTTATAAACATTTTTGTTGTATACTCTATTATCCGATTCGCTCTTCTTATATCGGTATGCCTCTTGTAGCGGTATTGTAAACGTTTCTTGCTTTGCTTTAATCAATCCCTTTTCGATAGGTTCTCCACGCTTTGCATCAAGTTCTTTTAAATCCTCTTTTAGTTTTTGCTGATTGTTGATTATAAAAGCCGTAAATTCACGCATACTTAGGTTAAGCAATTTTACCTTTTCCGTTCCTGCATCACGCAAAAACAGATTTTTTAGTATCGTAAACATTTTCTCATAGGACAGCCCTACATATTTTTTAAATTCATCCACTATACGCATTCTATCCATTCCATGTTGGTGTAGGTTTACCTCGGTATGGTATTCCTGCATTTTGCTGTCGTCTTGCCCGATATCTTTTAGTTTAGTATAGCGCCCCGTCAAATAGTTGCGGATTATTGTAGTGCCAAAAACAAACCCGTCATTTTCAAGCTTGCGTTGGTTATCTTCTTTTATGTTAGATAAGACATATTTGTTTTTAAAGAAATCGTGCGTTCTTTGCCTTATCTTTACATCATCAGTGTAGTTTTCGTTTTGCTCTCTAACCTCTTTTACCAGCTTTATTGCTTTTGCTTCGTCTTTTATAAATAACCTTTTTGTCTCATATGCGCCTTCGTTAAGGACTTTTAGCTTGTAATCTTCATCGAAGGTGTAAACAAACGAGCAATCTAAAATATCTTCCCCGTAGTGCTTTTGCTTCGGCATACGACGAAGCCTTCCAAGCGTTTGAATCTCAAAGGTTTCGTTCATGTTTTCACGCAGTTTTACAAGCACTTTTGCCCTCGGGCAATCCCAACCCGTAGAAAGCGCCTGCTTAAAAAGCAGAAAAACGGGTTGTGCATCATTATTTGTTATGCTATCTGGCGTATCCTCTACACCGATATTGATTTTGCCAAGCCACTTTGATTTCTTTTCTGCATTAGTTTCCGCAGAAAACCACCTTGCCACCATCTTGTTTTTATACGTATAACCCAACTGCTCTAATGTGTTTTCTACCTGCTCAATTAGGTCATCATTCATATTTGGAAATTGAATAAGCACAAGCGGTCTTACATGTTCGCCTTTTTCGTCATAGGCTTTTTGAATCTGCCTGCGAATTTCGTCCGCCTTTTCAAGCAGCAAATCGGTTTCGTGGCTTATACTGCTAACAACATCTTCATTTAGCTCGTAATTTATAAACATGGCTCTTGTAATCAGCTCTTCGTTGATAACATCGATTTCATCTATGCGATAGTACGCATCGTTTGCCCTATTATTCGGTGTTGCAGATACCCGTATCTCATTAGTAGCATTTAATGCGGCTATGATAGTATCGGCTTTATGCGTATCGTTTTGGTGTTCCTCGTCTATGATAATGATAAAAGACTTCCCCGATTTATGCGCCTCTGCAATTCTCTCAAAAAGATTCCTCTTTTCGCTTTCAATGATTGCACGATTGCCCGTTCTCGTAATCGCTTCCCAGTTGATGAAATAGGTTGCGCCGTTTTGAAAGCCGCCCGTTATTACAT
>JAAZFD010000138.1 GCA_012511925.1 Clostridiales bacterium | reverse complement strand
GCACTATCATGTTAGGCTCAAACAATTACATGGGGCTAACTAACGACAAACGCACTATCAAAGCCGCAAAGGATGCGCTCGACAAGTACGGCACAGGTTGTTCGGGTTCTCGTTTTTTGAACGGAACACTCGTATTGCATGAGGAGTTAGAGCGTGAATTGGCGGATTTCTTCGGAAAAGAAGAGGCACTTACATTCTCAACAGGCTTTCAAACGAACTTAGGAATCATAACTGCGCTTGTTGACAGGCATACCTACATAATCAACGACTCAGAGAACCACGCAAGCATTCTTGATGCTTGTCGTTTGAGCTTTGCAAAGAAGGTTTACAAGTTCGAGCATTCTAATATGGATTCTCTGCGTGAGCGTTTGGAGTTCATTCCGATTGACGCTCCCAAGCTCATAATAACCGACGGTGTTTTCTCAATGGGCGGCGATATTGCGAAGCTTCCCGAAATCATCGAGCTGAAAAAGAAATACAAAGCCGCTTTGATGGTTGACGATGCGCATGGCGTTGGTATGATTGGCGATTGCGGCAGGGGTACAGCGAATTACTTTGGCGTTACCAAGGATGTGGATATTATCATGACCACGTTTTCAAAGTCGTTGGCGTCGTTGGGTGGATGTGTTGCGGCGGATAGAGATGTGATTTTCTATGCGAAACACAGGTCAAGACCGTTTATTTTTAGTGCTTCGATTCCGCCTGCAAATGCGGCTGCTGCGTTGGAAGCGTTGCGAATATTCAAGTCCGAGCCTAACAGGTGCAAGAATTTAATGAACATAGCCCAATATTACAGACAAGGCTTACAGCGGAACAATGTTCCCTTGTTGCCGAGCGAAACGGCGATTGTTCCGATACTAACACACACGCAAGACCGCACTTTGATTGTTGCCAAGCGACTTTTAGAAGAGGGTGTATATGTGAACCCTGTACTGCCACCAGCCGTTCCCGAGGGGATGTGCCTGCTACGCACAAGCCTAACCGCTACTCACACCAAGGAACAAATCGACCGCGCGGTTGAGGTTATCGCAAGGGTCATTGCGGAGGAATAAGGCACGGTTTTTGGGTCTTTTTTGGGGACAATGCCACCAAACCCCACTACGAGAAAAAAGCAGCAAAAGAACAAGATAGGTACGGCTAACATAATGCGATGTACCTATTACACCAAAAGGGTTTTTATGGCGACTCTGTCCCCATACCCCTGTTGGCGCTGCCTCAAACCCCACTACTTTTTGTTGATAATCTGCTGACTAATACCATTTTGGTGGCTGTCATTGCCAAAAAACTAAGGGCGAACCCATTCGCTCGCCCCTACTGTCTTAAAAATATTATAACCTACTTAGCTAATTCACCCTCAACATAATATTTCGGCAAAATATCTATCGGATTATAGCTTAGCTTGGATTTTCTCAACCCCTCGTCGCCCGAATCGTCAGCTCGGTTTATGAACTTAGCACCTCGCTTCTTCGCAAACTTTGCATATTCGCTCGACAAGGCTTGATACACGCCAGGTCGAGTTAGAGTTGCTTTTTCTATATGAACATAAAGCATATCTCCAATTATTTCACCTGCTGTAACGCCCTTCACCTTGTCTTCGCAAATAAGCATTCCGCCTGTAAATGTAGGAAGCAAATGCAGTTTTTTTATAGCCTCTTGTGCTCTAATTGCGTCTTCCTGTGCAGTAGCGGCGCAATCATCAGAAGAAACGTCTTTTTCTTCCTCATAGTAGTTTTCTAAAAACTCCAATGCCTGCGATGAATTAGCAACAGTTAACGGCACAAAGTCATATAGATTGCAGTTTTTCTTAAAACGATTCAAAAAATTCCGTTTAGCATGAAGTTTTTTGCCAGAGAAAGTGCAGAATTGCTCTACCTCGTATATGTAGTCTGCCCATTCTCTTTGGTCTTCATATTTCAGCTTTTCCTCACCGTAGAATGACTTTAAGCGCACTAACGCATCTTTTGGAACATTGCACAGCTTCAAAGCATCCTTGCCCTCGCCTAAAATATCTAAAACCTTTTTATCATCTGCGCAGCCAACGGGGTACGAATAGCAAATTCCGTTGTGCTCTGTATCGGTTTTTACAACCAACATATCCTCGATAATCGCAAACTCAACTCCATAGTATTCTCGCCACATATATATGCTGCCAGTAGTATAGTCGCTTGTTTTGAACCTTTGACAGCTCATGTACTTCGGAAGCATAAACACATTATCATCTGTAAGCTTAGTAAACTCAATCATAAAATCTCCTTTTTCTTTCCTCTCCCATACTCTATCATTTTACCAACAAACACTCAAATATATAATTATTGTGCAGTTTGCGTAAGTACGCCTTTTATGCTACTATACAGTAAATTTTTAGATTGGAAAAGAATATGCAATACAGTAGATTTGCGAACATTTACGATGCCTTGATGCGTGATGTAGATTACGATAAATGGACCGATTATTTACTCGAAATAGCCAAACGCTTTGAAACTCCATTAAGCTATGCAATCGATTGCGCTTGCGGCACAGGTGCTATAACAACACGAATGGCAAAGAAGGGCGTTAAAATGGTTGGAATAGATATTTCAGAGGAGATGTTGGCAGAGGCTCAAGCGAACGCAAGGAACAATGCCGTTTCTATAATGTTCGCCAAAATGGATATGCAGAAATTTGAGGTTCACAAACAGGCAGATGCTGTAATATCCGCTTGCGATGGCGTGAATTACTTAGCCACGCTGTCAGAGCTAAAGCGTTTTTTTGAATGCGCATACAGGGCACTAAAGCCCAACGGCTTGCTTATGTTCGATATTTCTTCCCGCCATAAACTGCAAAAAATCTTAGGCAACAGCACCTTTGCTGCTGATGAGGGCGATATAGCCTACATTTGGCAGAACGCTTATGATTCAAGCTCAAAGCTAATCGAAATGAATCTAAGCTTTTTCAAAAAGGATGGAGAAAAATACGAGAAATTCACAGAGAAGCATATCCAAAGGGCGCATTCAGAAAAAGAGATTAAAATCGCACTTTGCAGTGCAGGCTTTAATGAGATATACTCTTATGAGGCATTTTCATTTGATGCGCCTAATAAGACAAGCGAGAGGATTCAGTTTGTCGCAAAACGATTATAATGAGGTAATATGATAGATAAATCGGATGTTTTGATTAGAGGCTTATTGCTTGATAAGAACGTAAACGTGCTTGCAATCAACGGCAAACAAATGGTGCAAAAGGCACATGAACTGCACGACCTTTCACGCGTTTGCACAGCCGCATTGGGCAGAACGCTATTGCAAACTGCCATGATGAGCACACAGCTAAAATCTCAAAAGGATAGGCTAACGAACATTCTTGCAGGCGGTGGAGAGGCAGGAAACATTGTTTGCTCGGCTCAACCTAACGGAGTGGTAAAGGGCTATGTTGAAAATCCGCAGGTGGAGTTGCCGCTTTCCCCCGATGGCAAGCTGGATGTGGCTTTGGCTGTAGGTTGGTTTGGAACGCTAACCGTTGTGCGTGATATGGCTCTGCGTGAGCCTTATGTTGGCAAAATTGACATTACCTCTGGTGAGATTGCAGAGGACTTCACAAACTACTATTTCAAAAGCGAGCAACAGCCTAATGTAATCTATTTGGGTGTTAGAATTGACCCCCAAAGCGGCGATGTACTTTCAGCTGGTGGACTTATGCTGCTGCCCTTGCCAAACTGCCCTGACGATGTTTTAGATAAGCTACAGGATGCCGTTCCAAACTTTCAAAACCTATCAAAAATGCTTGAAAGCATGACATTGGAAAGCGCCTTAGCACAGCTTTTTGAAGGAATGGATTTCGAAAAAACCGAAGAATTACAACCAAGGTTCGAATGCGACTGTTCGAGGGAAAGGCTTGTTTCGGTGCTGATAGCACTAGGCAAGGAAGAGCTTTTAGACATGGCGCAAACGGATAAATCCGCAGAATTGCATTGTAGGTTCTGCAACCAAACATATAGATTTTCAGAAGAAGAATTATACATGATACTCAAAGAAATGGAGCAGGTGAATGGCGAAAACCCCAGTTAAGAAAACAAATATAGTGTCTTTTGAGCGTTCTGCGGATTTTTTTCTTAAAAATGGGCTAAAGAAAATGCGAGCAGGCGAATACCCCGAAGCGATAAATTACTTGTATCGCTCATTCGCAAGGGAGGATAGATTCGAAACAAAGTTAGGTATTGCCCAAGTGTTAGCTCAATCAGGGCGATTGTTAACATCAAATAAATTTTTACATGAGAATTTCGAGCCTGAAAAGCGTACAGCAGGAGTATTATTTGGAATGGCTTGCAACTACGCATTGGTATTAGAAAAAAAGCAAGTGGAAATACTGCTTAGCAAGTTTCACATAAGCCCTGACGATAATGTTGGCTTTTCAGAGGAAACATACGACGCTTTGGTAAACCTTGATTGTTCAATCGATTTTAAAACCTGCCAATATGTTGACGATACCGACCGTGAGGAATACGTTGATTTGGCGTTAAGTTTAGCCAGAAACATGATGATTTTAGGCGAATACAAGCGTGCGTCGAATATTTTAGCGCATGCGCTTTCGATTTTGCCCGACGGCGTGGAGTTCGTTCCTGATTTGCTTTTTGCCTACATTATTGACGGAAATCATAGTAAAGCAGCAGAGCTATTAGGCTCGTACGATTTAGAAAAAATACATACCGATGCTACCTTCCTATGTGTTTTGATTCTGCTAAAGCATTATATTTCAAGAGATGAAGACGAGGAGTCGGAAGCCGGAATAAAAATGTTGGCTTCAATCGAAACAGAAAACTTAGATTTGGTGAATTATATTACAACCACGCTAGTTCACATTGGAAAGTGGGAGTATGCAGAACCATTTGCAAAAAAACTTGCAAAGGCTTTCCCCTACGGCAAAAAAGAAAACCACCTGCTTGCAGTATGCGCTTTTAATTTGGGCGATTTAAAAAAAGCTAGGGACTGCTACGACATAATTTTGCGTTTCGAGCCTCATGATGTGGTGGCGCATAATTTCAAAAAGAGATGTTCTGATGCTTTGATAATAATGCTAAATGGTAATTTGGCTAATGAGCATATAGACAGGATTTTCCCCGAGTACGACTTGGATTTCAAGGCAAGAAGTGAAAAAACAGCGGTTGTAAAGGCGTTTTTGGCGATGCCACTTGAAAAAGTAAAGGTGAAATGGGAAGAAGACAGCGAATTTTTCTATGAACTGCTTTACGTTTTCGAACACTATCTCAAGCTGCGAGAACAGGTAGAGTGCTTGGAAAAACTCAACCAGATAGACTCTAAAAAGACAATCAAGTTTTTTGAGGAATGCTTGATGTTGGGCGATTTGCCCTTTAATGTAAAGAATTTGGCATATGATAAGCTATACGCGCTGAACACCAACGCATTATATCGAGCTACTTTCGGGAATTTAATCGTTGAGGGCATGTCCAACCCCGAGCCGTATATATTCTTCCCAGAAAACTATCAGAAGTCCATTGCACTATGTATGGAGAAGTTAGTTTTGCGCAAAAAAGGGCTATGCTGTGTAGCCGCAGGCGAGCTTTTTGATTACTATTTTAGCCTTGTGGGTTTCCCCGAATATGATGATGAGCTTGTAAAAGGAATTGCTGCTGTTGTCGCTCACTTTGCCTTGATGCGTTGCGACGTTGACGTTGACTTTGGATATGTGCTAAATATGTTTAGAGTTTCAGAAAAAAGGTACGAGCAAGCCTACGATTTGCTTACTGAAATGGAGTTATTAACCGACTTTGAAAATGAAGAATAAGTATTTTGCAACAACTAAATTAGGACTTGAAGCCGTAGTGGCGAGAGAGCTTGAAGCCTTGGGCTTTGAGGGCGTTCAAAAAGAAGATGCGAGAGTGTGGTTCTATGGTGATTACTACGATTTAGCGCGCGCTTGTCTTTGGCTAAGGGCGGCGGAGCGTGTTTTGATGGTGGTGGGCGAGTTTGAAGCCAAAACATTCGACGAGCTTTTTGAGAACACAAAGGCATTGAATCTAAAGCAATACTTTACGAGAAATTCGTTCATTCATGTAACGGGCAAAAGCGCAAAAAGTACGCTGTTTTCCGTTTCCGATTGCCAATCCATCGTAAAAAAAGCGATTGTTGAAAACCTAAAAGTCGCTTTTAGTACAAATACCTTGCCAGAATCGGGCTCACGGGTAATCGTTGAGGTTGGAATTTTGCGTGATAATGTAACAATAGCGCTTGATGCTTGCGGTGCAGGCTTAAGCCGCAGAGGGTATAGAATTCACAACTACGAAGCCCCTATTGCCGAAACCTTGGGTGCTGCTATAGTTATGCTTTCAAGATACAATGCAGATATTCCGCTTATTGACCCCATGTGCGGAAGCGGCACAATGCCCATTGAAGCGGCTATGATTGCAAAGAACATGGCGCCAGGTATGAACAGGAGCTTTGCGGCGCAGGAGTGGCATTTCGTTCAAAATGGCATATTCGATAGGGCATACGAGGAAGCAAAAGACTCAATCTTAGATGTAAAACCGTTAATTTTGGGTAGCGACATAGAAAAACGTGCTATAGAGCTTTCAAAAATGCACGCTAAGAACGCAAAAATTATGGTCGATTGGGCATTAAAACCGATTTCGGAATTAAAGGTGGAAGCGGATAGGGGAATTATCGTTTGCAATCCCCCCTATGGCGAGCGCATGATGAAAAAATCCGAAGCAACAAGGCTTTATAAGGATATGCGACAAGCGTTTGACAGTCTGCCTGTTGGTTGGTCGAAAAACATAATCACCTCTTATATGGATTTCGAACGCATTTATGGTAAACGAGCCGAAAAGCGCAGAAACCTATCCAGCGGCGGCATAAAGTGTACGCTTTATAATTATTTTGGGTTTTCGGATTATGATAGATAATGTAGTAATCGGAATCGATGTAGGCGGTACGAATATTGTAATTGCGCTAATCAAAGATTCCGATTATTTGAATGCAAGCTATAAAACTATTCCTTATATTGTTAAACCAAATGCGGAGGAACTTTCACGCTACATATATGACGCTGTGAGTCAATTAGCGGATGACAACGGCTTTTCACACGAAAGCATCAAGAAAATCGGGCTTGCATTCCCGGGTAGCATAGATTCAAAAAGCGGTATCGTGAACTATGCGCACAATCTAAAAGTCTACGATGCGGATATTGTAGGCGCATTTGCTGCACTTTGCCCAAGCGCAAATATAAAGCTAATAAATGATGCAGATGCCGCAACCATTGCCGAGCAAAAATTAGGAGTGCTAAAAAACTGTAAAAACGCCTGCTTAATCACGCTTGGAACAGGCATAGGCGGCGGACTTATTTTAGGCGGCAAGCTATTTTTAGGCGGCTTGGGCAGGGGAGTGGAGTTGGGCCATGTAATATTAGATTCCAATTCAAAAATTCAATGCACCTGTAAAAATTACGGCTGTGTTGAGGTGCTGTGCAATGCAGGGTTTTTGGAAAGCATGGGCGAAAAACATTTTGATAAAAGCGTTTCGGCAAAGCAGGTAATAGACTTAGCAAAGCAAGGGAACGAAACAGCCGTTACAATCTTCAACGAATATATAGAGAACCTTTCAAGCGCATTAGCTTCTATAATCAATCTTTTAGACTTAGAAAAAATCGCATTAGCTGGCGGAATTAGCCTAAGCGGAGAATTTTTACTCGCTCCACTACGAAAGGCAACAGCTAAAAAATGCTTTTTTGATTTGAAATGCGAAATATTGCTTTCTACTTTGCAGGAATATGCCGGGGCGTTGGGGGCAGGCATTTACAGCGAATAAACAACATCATCGCCATTTTGAGTTTCAGCTTCGGCTTCAAAGCTAATTGTTCTAATTATTTGTGCTAAATGTGTTTGCTCAAATATGCTTTTGCTATACTCAATAAAATTCAGCTCGGGATTTTTTCGAACCTTCTGTATCACAATTTCGTACAAGTCGTTGTACGGGCGATAGACTTTCTTATCCCTTTGCACAAGGCATTCAAGCATATTGAATCCATACGCCTTTAACTCGTTTTGAACGTTAAACACATCTTTTGCCAAGTTAGCAGAACCATCGAAGCTGTAAGCCTAAATATAGCTGTATGCGTCATTGCTTAGCATACATGCAAGCATATCAACATATTCTGAAAATGTATTTTCGCCAATACTTTCAAGGCTTATAACACTTTCTAAGCTCATATTCGGAGTAAAAAAGAAAATGTTGGTACCTAAAATTTCAGAATACTCACCTATAAGGTCAATTAAGTCCTCATAGCTTTTTATAAAAAACTTATGTCTCAATTCGTATTCGTGAAGATAATCATAAACTGCGCCAACCGCTCTAAGTAAATCAACGCTTTTTTGCCCTATGCCCTTTATGGATAAAAGCTGCTTGTCGGTTGCTAAAAACACGCCCTCAATCGTTTTGAACTCGTCTATCAGCCTGTGCGCTGTGGGGTTTGTGTCGCCCCTTGGAATAGAAAACATCAAAATCGCTTCTAAAATCTGGTGGCTATATGCGTTTTTATATCCGCCGCTCAAAATAGAGTTAAAAACCCTTTGCCTATGCCCGCTATGCAGATTTTCTTTAGTGTTGGTCATTTATATCCTTTGCTTTCTTAACCTCAACGCATTAGCTAATACGGTTACAGAGCTTAAACTCATTGCCGCCGCCGCAAACATGGGACTCAACAGCAAACTCTCATTTTTTGTAATGATATAAAGCAATCCTGCCGCAACCGGTATGAACAAAACATTATATGCAAACGCCCAAAACAAGTTTTGCTTTATGTTTTTGATAGTTGCCTTTGAGATTCGAACCGCTTTTGCAATTAAGCTCAAATCATCGCCCATAAGTACAATGTCGGAGGATGAAATCGAAACATTCGTACCGCTGCCCAATGCAATTCCTATATCGGAAACCACCAATGCCACGCTGTCGTTTATTCCGTCCCCCACCATGGCAACAACCTCGTCCTCTGCCTTTAGCTTTTCAACTACCTTTGCCTTGTCCTCGGGCAGAACCTCTGCGTAGGTGTCGTAAATATCTAACTTTGTGGCTATGGCATGAACTGTGTTTTTGTTATCACCCGAAACGATTATCGGCTTAATACCCATTCTTTTTAGCTCGGCAATGGCTTCATGCGCATTCGGCTTTAATGTGTCTGCAACCGCTATTGCGCTTAAAACCTGCTCACCATCAGACAGCATCATAACCGTTTTTCCCTGTGCCTCGGTTGCTGTTGTGTTTGGAACTTCCGCAACTCCGCTTTCTTTCATATATGCAGGAGAACCGATTATATACTTCTTTCCCTTAATCATAGAAT
>JAAZFD010000137.1 GCA_012511925.1 Clostridiales bacterium | reverse complement strand
GCCCTTGCCGTGCCTAATTCGCCGCAGGCGAATATCACTGGTTTTCGCAAAAAACCAATATCACTATTTTTGTGAGAAAAATAATATCACTCGTTCCGCAGGCGAATATCACTGGGGCTACGGGGTGCAGGGCATAGTTCTTTCCGTTCTTAATTCGCCGCAGGCGAATATCACTGGTTTTCGCAGAAAACCAATATCACTATTTTTGTCAGAAAAATAATATCACTCGTTCCGAAGGAACGAATATCACTGGGGCTTTTTGAGTAGCAAAAAGCCCCTTTCGGGGCTATAGGGAATAAGAAAGGGATTAGCTGAAGTGTTTAATGTCGTTAAACACGGAAATCTTTGTTGCCTCTTGCGTTACCTCAATCTTTATGAACATACCGTCAGCGTTTTTAGCTGTGTACGATAAGTCCTCTTCTTTGACTTCAACATCAAAGCCGTTTTTCTTTGCTGCCTTAACAATGGTGTTAAAGTCTGCGCTTGTAATCGCCGCATAAACAGCAGTTGTGCCAAATTCGTTGTCTATAACCTCTTTTATGGGTATGCGAATTTTGGGCATAAGGGCGGTGAAGTTGTTTTCGGGGAGGTTTGAGTTTTGTGGTTGTTCATCTCCCATCAGAATTGGACTTTGTCCTTGTGTTTCTGCGGCTTCTATTGTTTCTGTCTCGTTGGGTTGCCCATTAGGTCTCCATTGAGGTTCCCCCTTAGTACATGCAGAAAGCATCATTAAAAGTACAAAGCACATAATTAAGCAAGATAGTGTCTTGGTTGCGTTTTTCATTTTCTTTCCTCCTTATCTTATTTAGTACGATGTGGGGATTTCTCCCCACAAATGCATTGCAATTTGTTTGTTCTGTGTTTGCGAAGCGGGTTACCCCGCTTCGCTTATAGCACTTAACTTATGTAACTTTGGTGCCATTTGCATAACAGTTGATGTATGTAGCACTCTCTTGCTGCCCAGTGAATATACGTATAGGAGTAGTAGCGTCATCTTGTGGATAGTTGCCAGTAGCAGTGCTATTGGTAATCACAACATGAGTGAATTCACCACCATTGGCTCTTCCTACCAAAACACCCGCCCATCTTGTGGAATAGAATCCCGTGTTCCTAATGGTAAAACTATCAATGTTTAGATATTTTATTTGCACACCAGCGATGGTTACTCCAAACAAGCCAACATAGTTATTACTATCAGAGTAGTTTAAGTTACTCAATGTGTAACCATTCCCGTTGAACACACCTTCGAATATTTGTCCGGTGCCTCCAGTAGAAGGTCCTCCTATGTTATTGGTAACACCCGATAGCGATAAGCTAGCAGCCAATACATATTTCTTTGAATTCACACTTGTGTTGCCCATGGTTTGGAAATCCGCAACCGTTCTGATGGCATGACATCCGGTCGTCCAATTAGCTGTAAGCGTAACAATTCCGCCACTTACGGTAATAGTATCACCAGGGTAGTACTTTGTTGAATCCCCTGCCTTCGTCCAGTAGTTAAACGAGGCAGCCGTTGCAACAGTCATTGATGCATCCGCAGGTATGTACTTAGGTATCTGAGCAGAAATCGTCATAGACCCCGAACCCGACTGAGTTGCGGGGATATCCGTTGCACCCGCTACCGAACCTGCCGAGTACATAATACCGCTTTCAGTTGTCCACACACCGTACAGGGTTGTATCGCTTGCAAAGGTAGTAACGCTTTGACCTGCATTATATGTAGCGGTTGTAGCACCCTGAGATGTTGCCCATCCCATAAAGTATTGTGAACCTGTTAATGTGGGCATCGTTATGCTTGTGTTAGGTGCAATCTTCTGCGAAGAGGGGTCGCTTACGCCCGAAAGATTAGCAACAAATGTTATAGTTATAGGAGTTTGCCATACACCATACAAAGTTGTATCGTTCGCAAATGGGTAACTTTGACCCTTTATGTATGTTGCGGTAGTAGCACTTGAAGATGTTCACCAACCTACAAACACCTTGTTATCCGTTGGGTCAATTAGTGATGGCATTGTAACGTTAGTGCCTTGCACCGTTTGGGAAGCGGGGTTAGCCACACCCGAAAGGTTTGAATCAAATGTTACAGTAACCACAGTATTCACATCCGCCCAAGTTTTTAGTAGCGGCTGGGCTTGGTCGAATCTCCATATTGATGTATCCCACTTATATGTATCTCTCGCATTAGACGTTAATGTCGCATCGTTGGCTACATGTGTAAGCAACTCATATGTTGTGCTAAACTGCATGTTGTACGGTAAGCCCATACTGTTTGTAACATTACATACGCCGTCCCAATCAATAACACCTGGGCGAAACGCATACGATGATTGACCGCTTACTGTACGTACATTTGAACCATAAGTAACAGCATAGCAGTTAATAATATTGATTGCGCTTGTGCCAGCCATATTTACACCAAAACCGCTGCCAACAGCACCGTAGTCCAGTTTTCCAATATTCGAGAAGCAATTCTTTATTGTGCCGCTATATAATCCACCTGCAAAACCGCCACTATACATACCACCGTACACTTGTGTAGTGATGTACGAAAATGAGGTTTCAATAGTTCCGTTATCAATTCTGCCAACGAAACCGCCAACAACATTTTTAGTACTTCCGTTGACGTTTTGACAGCGTACTGAGCTGAAAGAAATTTTGCCATTATCCATTTGTCCGATAAAGCCGCCCATTCGTACCGCATTATTTGTGCCGGAGTAAGAAAGATTAGCGGTAGAATGGCAATTCACTATTTCACCGCTGGTCATATAACCTACGAAACCGCCTATCATCTGACTTGTTCCGCTGCTTGTAACACTGCCGCTTGATGAAGAATGACTTATAGTTCCGGTATTCTGTCCTACCAAACCGCCGGTATATGAACCGCTGGAGTTAATCGTTGTTCCTGTTGCTTTACAGTTTGTAATGGTGCCTTCATTGTAACCCGCAAGCGAACCGCTATAACTTCTGCCCCTTAATGTGCCGAACGAAACTGTGAGGTTCTTAACCGTACCAGTAGTGCCTATGTAGCTGAACAAACCAGAATAATCCAGTGTCGTTGATGTTTGGGCGAATGTAATTGACTTGTCATTGCCATCAAAAGTGCCGGTAAACTTCAATGAACTTGAACCCAAAGGTGCTGTTATGCCAGAAGTAATATTGTTCTGCAACTGATACTTCTTACCCATGTGCTCTGCATTGGTTTTAATCATGTTAAATCCTGCCGCAGTGCTAATCTTTATATACTCATCACTACCAACAGTTACAAAGCCATAAACACTTATCGAACCGCCGCTAATTGCTGTAGTTTCCCCTGCGGTTATAGTTTTTGTGTATGTAGAGCCGAACTTAGCAGAGGTATCATAAGGCTTGAAGCCTGTGAAGTACTCTGTAAAGTTTGCATTGTTGAATGTAAACGATTCACCAGAGGTAAGCATCATCTTAACATCTACCGTACCTGCAGCAACACCATTAAAGGTATCTTGCATGGTAAAGGTTATTGTGTACTCTTGCGCTTGTAGTTCTTCCCATTGTGCATAGAGAGTTGTATGTGCGGTTATGTTGAACTTCGCACCTGCCGCATAGCTTGTGCCTGTGCCGTCTTCACTTGTGTTCCAATTTACAAATTCATAACCTGCATAAGTGAAACCGTTTGCCATAACCGTAACTTCTGTGCCATGGTTGTATGCGGTTGAGTCGGAAGTTGTGCCTGTTCCGCCGTTTGCATTGTAGAATACATTCCATACATATGGCTGATATGAAGCAGTAAGAGTTATTGTGCTTCCTGCTGTAACAGTTGACAAGTCGATTGTGCCGCCAAGCGTTGAACCCCAGTTTAAGAATGAATGTCCAACTTTGGAAGGCTGCATTGATGAGATGGTGTATGTTCCTGTGGGTGTCCATGGAACTGTAACGTTTTCAGGACCATTCGAACCGCCATTCAAATCAAACTCGATTGTAAACTCGGGGTTTGCCCAAATTGCTTTTAGCTCTATGTTGTTTGCAGGAGCGTTGATAATCGTACCGTTTGCAGCAATCATAATGCCGCTGTCGGAGCGTTCCCAACCTGTGAATACTTGACCGCCAGTAATTGTGGGAACTGTGCCGCCTAATGTTACATTATCGCCGGGGAAGAACTCTATTTTTGTGAATGAGCCTGAACCACCGTTTAGATTGAATGAAATCTCATAGGGGTTGCCTTCCCAAGCTACTATGAATGTGGCATCTCCATCGGGCATGTTAATTGGTCCAACATAGGCTTCGCCATAAGTAATAGCGTGGTTATCTGCATTTACCCAACCTCTGAAGTAGTATTCTTCGTTTTCGTATGCAAGTCTGGGTGTTGTGAACAGGTAATCATAGATGTTAAAACCTGAAGGAACATTCAAGTATTCTTTTACGAATGTATCGCCGCCTATGATATTGTTTTCGTCATAAACCAATGTCATGCCGTTTTCGGATGAACCCTCAATAACTAGTGTAAGTTTTGAAAGCTTTGTCCAAATGGTTGTAAGCGTTACGCCACCTGAAGGCATTACAAAGGTTGCGCCAGGCTGTACTATTCCGCCAAGACTTGATTCATAGCCGCCGAATTGATAGCCAGCACGTGTTTCGGGGTTTGGAGCCTTAACTGTTACAGTTGCGCCTGCTGCGTAGGAATCTGTATCTACAGGAGCTTGTGCGCCAAGATAAGATACGAAGTATTCTGCGCTCTTCCAATCAGCTGTGAATTCTACATCATCTTTTACAATGTAATCTTGGTTAGCTTGGTATGTTGTGCTACCTACGGTCCAACCAGCAAAATTATAGTCAGTTCTTGATAAGCCTGCGCCAGAAGCGATTTGAATCGTTGCGCCAGCTTTAACCTTTACAGGAGGAGGAACAGTACCTGTGCCCAAGCCTGCATTATAGCTAACTGTGAACTCATCTACCCAAACCGCTGTTAGGGTTGTGTTTTCGCCAGGCATTAGATAAGTTGCGCCAGCCTTGATAGGCTCAACGTTTTGCTTTACAGAACAAATCCAGCCATCAAACACGAAACCTTCTTTTGTGGGGATTTCTGTGGATAGGATAACATTTTCGTTGATAGCATAGCTACCGCCGTTTGTTCCCATGCCAGTACCGCCATCAAGGTCGTATGTGATGCTGTACTTGGTGTCTGCCCATTGTGCTTTAAGTGTTACGTTTCCGTTGAACTGAATTGCACCATTCGTATTGTTGTCATACATGATGTCGGATGCTTCGTTCAGCCAGCCGATAAAGTCCTTGTTGGTTTTTTCAGAGCTTGAGCCCAATACGATATTCCTTACATCATCGCCACCGTAGAAGCTAATCATGGTTCCTACAAAGGAATAACCGTCGGCAGGAACGAAAGCACCACCGTCGGTGTCAAAACCAATTGTGTATTCAGTTTTTGCTTGCCATTGTGCTGTTAAAGTAGTTGACCTTGTAACTGTAACCGATGCACCAGCAACAAGGTTTTCGCCGATTTCATCACTGCTCCAACCATCAAACGCAAACCCTACTCTTGTGGGTCCTGCGGGTAGGTCGAATGCCGAACCAACAACGACTTGCATAGGAGCAGGAACGTTCTCTGCATCTGCTGCGCCGCCGTCAAATGTTACGGTAACTGTGGGATTATCAACGCCACCAGGATTTTGTCCGGGGTTTGTACCGCCGCCACCGGGTGTTGCACCTGCATCTAATACCATACCGATTAGATAGCCATCAAATAATTGTGAGGTATCAGGTAAATCCGCTCCCATATAATCGGTAAGGTTTACATAGGTGCTGTTGATTTCCTCCTTGTCCTTTGTTTTGTTACCTTAAACATTACCCGAGGGGGTAGTTCTAAGGAAGAATGCCTTGGTTGCAGCACCCTCCGGCAATAAGACATATGCTTCGTTGCCGCAGTTGTAGTCTTCGATTAACTGTGCAAGGTCGTCATACTTAAATGGGTTACCTGCGGATTGCATTAGTTTTCCCATATCCTCGCCAGTATTAGAATAGCCAAAAACATAGTACATTTTCGCTTTGTTAATGAATATTACTATGCTTGAAGCTATCTGACCGTCAACAACTGACATGTTCTCAGCTAAATAGCTGGTGAGTGTGCTACGGGCGTCAGATAATGCTGCTTTTGCATTGGCTTTTGCAATCATATTTGTGAATGCGGGTATAAGTATTGCTGCCAATACGCCGATAACCGCAATTACAATGATTAGCTCTACGATTGTAAAAGCCTTTTTGTAAGTGTGCTTTTTCATCATTTTCTTTCCTCTCTACGCTTATTTTTTTAGCTGATATGAGCGGCTACAATACCGCAGTTTCATATTTCGCTAAGTGTTGCCGAATCATTACGCTTATATTCGGTATGCCTAATACAATATTACAT
>JAAZFD010000136.1 GCA_012511925.1 Clostridiales bacterium | reverse complement strand
ATGCTAACAGGAGTAAGCATTAACACCTCGCTAACCAAAGCGGAAATGGAGTTGACACCCAAACGCAGTTATTTCAGCGATTATGACGAGGTTTTTGTGCGAACCTTAAACGGAAAAACATTAGAGCTGCTAAGCCGAGTAATAGAGTTCCAAAAACAGCTTATTTCCTTGGTTTCGCAATGCAAAATGTTTATTCCGCTTTATCTTGAGCTGCTTAGGCATATTACCCATGAAGCCGAGCATTATATGGAGGAGCTAAAAGCCCTAAACGCTGGTGAAAGACCACATAATAATAGCTCATGCTATCAAATAGATTTCTGGAACAATATAATGATGGAGCACGCAGAGTTCATAGACGGTTTATTAGACCCTACAGAAAAAACGCTGAAAGACGCGGCACAAACCTTTGTTGCAAGGTTTGAAGCATTGGTTGGAAAGTGCGTAGAGGAAGCAGGTACAAAGATAGTCGAGCAAAGCAAAGATGCCACAAGCGAGATAAAAGCATTCAAAGCTGCTGCAACTGAGGGGCTTTTGCTATGCAAGATAGAGTCGATAATACCTCCGCTGCTTGCTGACCATGTGCTTAGGGAAGCGAATCACTTTTTGAGGTTGTTGGGATAAAAAATACAATTCAAGCCCCGTTCTAAGCGGGGTTTTATTATATTTTAATAAATTTTGGTAAAATCGCTTGATATGTATAGAAATGTATAATATAATTTAAATCAATCAAAGTGTTCGCAAAGAAATATGGATATTACATGGAGGAAGTATGAAAAAGTTATTTTTAAAGTCTGTTTTGGTAGTATTAGCGGTATGTATGCTTGCAGGTATGTTTTCAGCTTGTAAAGGTGCGGAAACAGTAAATGAGCCTAAGGCAACGGGCAAAACACCCGAGGAAATAGGCGGATTAAGCCCTACTCCCAATGAGCCAAGCATTACTGATGATTCGGGCAAGGGCAACGAAACACCAAACGGAACGCCGAACGGAACGCCAAATGGAGCGAACCCACCGAAAGGTGAAGCTAAAACGTATCATACGGAGGAAGTTGAGCCTATAGCCTCGCCCGAATGTGAAAGTGTGGTTGGTTATTATAACCCAAGCAGCACTGACAGTTTTTTTGCAACCCTTACCAGCATTGCAAGGGGCAAGGTAATTAAAACGACCGAGTACAAATTTTATGGCAAAGATAAAAATGGCAACGAAACCGAGGGTGCATATTATTTTACAGCGGTAGAGTTAAAGGTGGATAAGTTCTATGGCGGTGAGAAGTTGAAGTACAGAGGAACTGATACCATTGTTTTCAAATATAGCCAAAACTCGCATGAGCACTATGTAGGGGAAAGACCTATTAAGGTGGGCGACGAGTGCTTTGTGTTTTTAACTGATGTAAACACAAATAAGTATTCCGGCTACGAGGTGTTAAGCGAGCGTGTGGACTACATACTTATGTATTCAAATGTTTCTGCATGCTTTAAAGAAAGCGAGGGCTATTCGGCACTGGGCGTTATGAGCCTTATTGGAAAGACAAAGGAGCATTACACGCTGAAGGAAGTTGAGAAGTTTATTAAAGATAATATCGACAAAATAAGGAACATTTCCGAGGTAGAGCTGTTTCTTGAGATTTATGGGAGTTAAAAAGCATTTGCTGTTAGGCGGAATGATTGCCAACATGCAAAGGTAGAGAAGGATATGGAGCGAAATATGAATACAAAAAAAGCATTCTCTCTCGTTGAGTTAATAATCGTACTTGCCGTAATAGGCATACTTGCGGCTGTGCTGATTCCTGTTATCAGCAATGTTGTAAAAAAGGCAAATGCGAAAAGCGCATTGTCTGATGCCCGAAACGCATTAACGAACTACGAAAGCTATGTGCAATCTAACCAAGTAAATTCGGGCGACGCAATATTTATCGTGTATAAGGCAAAAGGGCTTTATGTTTACGGCTCATTGGCAGGTAAGGGAAGCCTATATGAAAGCACCGACAACCCCTATGAGCTTGCAATCAAAAACGCAAACGAAGTGAATATTGCAGAGGAAGCCGAAAAACTGCTTGCAAAACTAATAGAGAATGGCTCGGTTGTAGAATCTCCTTTGCAAAGTCAAGAAAATATTACAGAAATGGTGAAGGATTTGCCCGATACGGTTGCATTTTATTCGGGGTATAACCTACGTTATTATCCAGTTGATTTAACTATCGAAAAAGAACTAATTGAGTTAGCTGTTGGCGATGTTGATAAGCTAGTAGCTTCCGTAACCCCCGAGGCAGAAATAAAATTTATGTCAGACAATCCCGAAGTTGCAAGCGTTGATGAAAACGGAACGATTATTGCAAAAGCGGTTGGCAGTACAAACATTCAAGTAAAGAGTAATAATAAAACAGCTATATGTACGGTAAATGTTTTGGACTATATCGAGTTTTCGGGTTCT
>JAAZFD010000135.1 GCA_012511925.1 Clostridiales bacterium | reverse complement strand
GGGCATACCCAATCGCTGGGAACATCTTCCCACTTAGTGCCGGGAGCAATACCGCTATCCGGATCGCCCTCAGCTTCGTCATATACATAACCGCATAGTACGCAAACATATTTCTTCATAATAAACCTCTTTCAAAATGTTTTATTTAATAAAGGAATAAATCCATTATTAGCAATCAATATTCGATGAATTTTTCGCCTAAAACGCCACAGATATTGCATCTTTTGGGTCTTGCCTTCTCGATATTACCACATACAGGGCATAGATAGTAAAAAACTTCTTCCGTATCATCGATGTTTTCGAGTGCTTCTTTATAAAGCCTTGCGTGAACCTCTTCAGCTTGCAATGCATAGCTGAATGTGCGAATTGCCGCTGCGTTGCCCTCTTCCTCTGCAACCTTCAAAAACTCGGGGTACATGCTTTGATATTCGTAGTTTTCGCCGGAAACAGCATCTTTGAGGTTTTCTTCGGTTGACAATATCTTGCCAGCCACTTCAAAATGCTTCAAGGCGTGAAGGGTTTCTGCATCAGATGCCGCCATAAATAGCTTTGCTGCATTCTTTTTGCCCTCTTTTTCCGCTTTTTTTGAATACGCCAAATACTTTTTATTGGCTTGAGATTCGCCGCTAAATGCTTCCATAAGATTATTTAATGTCTTGTCCATAACTCCTCCTCATTTTCCAATTACAGCTATTATACCGAAACCAGCGCAGTTTAACAACTATTTTTGTGTTTTTGCTATGAATATTATAGGCGAATTTTAAGGTAAAGTAAGTAATGAGGTTACATAGTCAGATTGTCCGCTTGTTGCAGACTGTTTGTTCACCTTATATAGACATGCTGAATACTATATAAATATAACAAGAATTTTGATGAAAAGGGAGGAAAACAATTGAAAGTTGTTATATTGTGCGGTGGTAAAGGTCTTCGCATGCGTGAACTAACTGAAAGTATTCCTAAGCCATTAGCGGAGGTGTGTGGAAAGCCTATGCTTTGGCATATTATGATGAGTTACAAGCACTATGGATTCGACGATTTTGTTCTGCTGCTTGGGTACAAGGGGGAAAAAATAAAGGAGTATTTTATCGACTACAAATGGAAACACAATGATTTTACCCTTGAAACCGAAAGCAATTCGATAATGTTTTTTGAATAGCAAAAAATGAATCTAAAAATTACTTTTTTGGATACTGGAGAAGAAACGAATACAGGCGGAAGGATAAAACAATCACAAGTAATTACGGGCAATCAGCCATTTATGCTAACCTATGGAGATGGAATTTCCGATGTTGATATCGATGAACTTTTGAAGTTTCACAAAGCTAAGGGTAAAATCGCAACGGTTACAGGGGTGAAAAAAAGGAGCCAATACGGAACACTTGAGGTGGTAGATGGATTAGCAACATCTTTTGAAGAAAAACAACGCCACCAAGGAATAATAAACGGCGGTTTCTTTGTTTTGGAACCTGAAATCTTTGACTATTTACCTGATGATAAGTCTTGTGTTTTTGAAAGAAATCCGCTCAATCAGCTTGTGCGTAATAACGAATTAGCTGTATATATGCACAACGGATTTTGGACAGCAGCAGATACTTACGATGATATTATGAATTTAAACAATGCATGTGATATTTGGGGGAATTTATGGTGAACAACATATTTAGTTGGAAGGATAGAAATGTATTTATAACAGGCGCAACAGGCTTTTTAGGAAGCTACCTGGCAAAGAGCTTAGTGAATAGGGGAGCAAATGTTGTTGCGTTGAAAAGAGATGAGGTACCAAAATCCAACCTATATAGAAGCGATGAATACAAGGAAATAACATTTGTAGCGGGCGAACTAACCGATTTACCAACACTTGAACGTGTTATTGCTGAATATGAAATAGATACCGTATTTCATATCGCCGCTCAAGCAATCGTAGGAGTTGCAAATAGAAGCCCTGTCTCAACATTCGAATCAAATATAAAAGGTACATGGTCCGTGTTGGAGGCGTGCAGAAAGAATCCACTCGTAAAACGCATAGTTGTGGCATCAAGCGACAAGGCTTATGGCGATCAAAAGCAACTTCCCTATGACGAATCAATGCCTCTACAGGGCAAGCACCCCTATGATGTTTCAAAGAGCTGTACCGATTTATTAGCTCAAGCCTATCATAATACCTATGGC
>JAAZFD010000134.1 GCA_012511925.1 Clostridiales bacterium | reverse complement strand
GCACCGAATGCTGTAACCATATCGGCGGCAGCATGCATAGCGGGTTTTAGATTGTTATCGAATTTCGTTTTTGGAACATCGAACATCATTGAAGGTTCGCAGAACTTAACGCCTTCAATACCCTTTATTTTCTCAATTAAATGAAAAGGGCCATCAAACGAAAAACCGTTGAATATCAAAGTGAAATTACTTCTAATATCAACCTTTTTTCCGTCTAATAGCTTGTTCGAGATTTCTCTTGCAATGCCGGCTTGTTTAGCCAACAATGCGTCTTCGAGGCTATGACCCTTTGAGCTAAGAGTTCTTGCACCCGATTGCAACGCAGAAAGCGTTCCGTAGGTTTCGAGTACAGGGTCATCCTCTAAAGCAACAATAATGGTAACTATCTCGTTGGGGTCAGTAGTTTTTTCCTCTGACTCTTCCATGTGCGTGTAGTTGCCTTTTTGTGTTCTTGCGGTAACTTCGCCCATTTGAACGATTTTGTAGCCAGCCGCATTCGATTCAGAACTTAGTGCTAATGCAAGTCCAGACATCAATGAAATCATCATCAACGCTGCCAAAATGCCTGCGAGAAAGCTCTTTGAGTTCTTATTTCTCATATTTCTCCCCCCTGTGAAGTTAAATATATACATAGGATATTTCCCTATCCTAACATATACAGTTAATTATATATACGGTAGCGAACAATGTCAAGAATTATTATTCAAATATGTGAATTTTTGCAGAATCTCCGCAAAACGCCTTGATCTCTTTTGGTTCGAGCTGGTTATTGCACCTGCTTTTATCAAAATTTCTATCCTGCTACCAAATATATAGCGCATAGATTTCGAAAAAAGCGGTGCGTATAAATAATATATTGTCTAATAAATTTTGAAGTTGTGCCTTAATTTATTTTCGGAAGATTATTTGACCTTATGCAATCGTGAACGTAAGCTAACAGCTTTGTGAATGGCTCGTTTGTGCTGTAAATCATATCTGCTGTTGTTCTGTATGAAATTATTCGCTCGTAATATAGCTTTTCTATGTCTTGAGCATCTCTGATTAGCGGTCTGCCTAAATCCTTATGCCCGAAGTACTCTTGAAGCTCTTTTATGGGCTTGTCAATGAAGATGCACTTGCCGCTTGCTTTCAAAAGCCTTGCATTATCTTTATAGGTAAGAACTCCTCCACCCGTTGCGACTATCAACTTTCCCTCATAAGCTATTTCCTCTAACACTTGCCTTTCGTACTCTCTGAACTTCTCCTCGCCCTCATTCTCGAAAATCTCTGAGATGCTCATATTTACTTTTTTGGTTACTTCATTGTCGGTGTCGATATAAGCAATTCCTGTTGCCTGTGATAACTGCTTGGCTAACGCAGATTTGCCGCTAAGGGGCATTCCTATTAGGTAGAAGTTTTGCATATCCTGCTGTAGTGCTTTTGAAATCGCAAATAATGAGTTAAAAAAATGCTCTGCGTACTTCTTGTAGCCACCTACTTCGAGATTTTTTAGCTTTTTAAAAAGTATTTGCTTTTCACGCTGCTTGTCCTCTATTGGCAAGGCTTGTTTTCGTTTTATACTGCCTATTTGCTCGGCTATGAACAAACGGCGCTCGAACAAGGCTAAAAGCTCTGCGTCAAGAGCGTCTATTTCCTTGCGCAAATCTTGTATTGTGGGAATTTTTTCGTTAGTATCGCTCATTTTTTTGCTCTCAATATAAAATCGTATATGCAAATGCAGGCTGCCGCTTCAACAATCACAGCTCCACGCAATGCCGCACAATCGTCATGTCTGCCTTCCGTCTTCACGATGACGGGCTTCATAGCTTGCATATCTACGCCTATTTGCTCCACAGCAATCGATGCTATTGGTTTATATGCAACGCTAAAGTATATTGGCATTGCATTTGCTAACCCACCGATTATTCCGCCTGCCCTATTGGTATGTGTAGAAATTCCGAATTTATTCGTGGAAGTTTCTGAAACCTCGTCGTTGGCTTGACTTCCACGCTTT
>JAAZFD010000133.1 GCA_012511925.1 Clostridiales bacterium | reverse complement strand
GATAACATCAGTGGTCAACTTGGCAACGGCAATAACGAAGACAGCAATATACCCAAAAAGATTATGGATAATGTGGATTTCGTTTCAGCGGGACACTATTACAGCATGGCTATAAAAACTGACGGCACATTGTGGACTTGGGGAGATAATAAGTATGATCATCTTGGCGACGGCAGCAACGAAGACAGCAATACTCCCATAAAGATTATGGACAATGTGGCTTCCATTTCTGCGGGTTACTATCACAGCATGGCCGTTAAGACAGACGGCACGCTTTGGGCTTGGGGATGGAACAGTAGTGGACAGCTGGGCAACAGCAGCTTAGAAGACAGTAGTACACTCATAAGGATTATGGATAATGCAGCTTCCATTGCTGCTGGAGGCTGGCACAGCATGGTAATCAAAACCGACGGCACATTATGGACTTGGGGAGAAAACTGGGATGGTCAACTGGGAAACGGAAGATATACTAACAATAAAACACCCCGAAAGGTAATTGAAAGTGTTGCTTCAATTTCGGCGGGAGGTTATCACACTATGGCAATTAAAACTGATGGCACACTGTGGACTTGGGGGGATGTGTGGATTTGTGGGGATGAACAATTTATGCCCATAAAAACAATGGATAATGTTGCTTCCATTTCGGCGGGAGGCCATCATAGCATGGCTGTCAAAACGGACGGCACATTATGGACTTGGGGAAGCGATCAGTGGGAACAACTGGGTAACGGTAGTGATAGTAACAGCGATACACCCATAAAGATTATGGATAATGTTTCTTCCATTTCGGCGGGTTATTATCACAGCATAGCTGTTAAAACAGACGGCACATTATGGACTTGGGGTGCTAACTGGTATGGTCAGCTCGGAAACGGAAGCGAAGAAGATAGCAGCAAACCCATAAAGATTATGGATAATGTTGCTTTTATTTCGGCAGGCATAACTTACAGCATGGCTATTAAAACAGACGGAACATTGTGGACTTGGGGTTACAATGAAGATGGTCAGCTTGGCAATGGTAGCAACAAAAATAGTAATAAACCCATAAAGATTATGGATAATGTTGCTTCCATTTCGGCGGGCTACTCGCACAGCATGGCTATTAAAACAGACGGCACATTGTGGACTTGGGGAGATAATGATTATGGTCAGCTTGGCAATGGTAGCAACAAAAATAGCAATAAACCCATAAAGATTATGGATAATGTTGCTTCCATTTCTGCATCCTCCCACAGCATGGCTGTTAAAACAAACGGCACATTATGGGCTTGGGGAAGGAACGAGTTGTATCAGCTCGGTAATGGCGATAATGAAGATAGTAGCACGCCAATAAATATATTGAAGAATGTTACTTCTATTTCGGCGGGAGGCTATCACAGCATGGCTGTAACAGACGGCACACTGTGGACTTGGGGTTCTAATGAGTTCTGTCAACTTGGTCCTTGCATTGAAGGATACGCCCCTATTGAAATAATGAACTTGGTGGATGAGTTTAGATTAGGAGACATTAACGGCGATGGAATGATAAACACAGGCGATGCAGTTATGGTACTTAAAGCCACAACTAATTCCATAGCACTGACTGACGACCAAAAAGAAGCCGCAGACTATAACGCAGACGGCAAAGTCAACACAGGTGATGCCGTAGCGATACTTCTACACATTGTAAGTTAGCAGTTTCATTTTTCCTCGCATAAGCCGCGCTCGTAATGGGTGCGGCTTTTCATTTTGGAATTTGTAAACAATCAATTAAATTTTCGGGGTGTAGTTTTGGAAAATTTTTTTGTTTCAACAACTGTACCTGCCATAAAAACCACATTTTATGGGCAAAATTCAGTTTTTATAAACAAAAATAAAATAAATGAGGTCTTTATTAGCTATTTGGGTAAAATAAAATGACTATTGCAAAAATAACTGCTTATGGTATAATTTTTTGTTGTATTGGTATTGATTTTTTTGATTCCGATACGCAGAAAAACAGAGGAAATATTTGATGTTAGAACTAATTATTACGGGTGTGTGCTTAGTTGTTTTGATTACATTGGGCATTATCGAAAAACGAAGTAATGACAAAAATGTTGAGAAGCTAAGCATCCGCATAAATGTAAACGGCATTCGTGGAAAGTCAACAATTACTCGTATGACCTGCGCTGTTCTAAAAGAGGCAGGCTACAAAGTAATCGCAAAAACCACAGGCACAGCCGCAAGAATGATTTATTGGAACACGGAGGAAGAGTTTGAGATTCAGCGTGGAAAGCGTGGACCAAACATCGTTGAGCAGGTTCGAGTTATCAAAAGAGCTGTAAAAATGGGCGCAGATGCCTTGGTTTGCGAGTGTATGGCGGTTGAACCCCAGCTTCAAAGGGTGTATCAGCACGATATTTTGAAATCCAACATTACTATTATTGCGAATGTATTGGAAGACCATTTAGACGTTATGGGCCCCACTACAAAGCAGATAGCATACGCTTTTTCACGCACAATTCCTAAAAACGGAACGGTTATCGTTCCCGATTGCGAATTCACAGAGTTTTTCAAGCAAGAAGCTAAGAAATACAATGCTAAAGTTATCGTGGCAGACGAAAGTCAAATCCCCGAAGGCTTTTTAGAGAAATTCAACTACTTTGTGTTTCCTAACAACTGCGCAATGCCCTTGGCGGTAGCGGAGATTTTAGGAATAGACAGGGAGGTTGCGCTTCGTGGACTGTTAAAGGCTCATCCCGACCCAGGCGCATTGCATATAATCCCATTCGAGTACAACTCGCATAAGGCAACGCTTGTAAATGCCTTTGCTGCAAATGAACCGCATTCAACGCTTGAAATTTGGAAGCGCTTGGAGGATTTAGGCACGCTGCCTACGGATAATCCGATTATTTTCTTGAATGCAAGACCAGACAGAGTGGATAGAACTCGCCAGTTTGCAAACGACTTTTTGGATAGGATTCCAAACGCATCTTTGTTTGTAGTTGGCGAAAACACGCATCCCGTTACGAGGGCATTCCACAATGGCAAGCTAAATAATATCGTGGATTATCATAACTTCGAGCGTACAGACGTGGATATTGTAATTGCGGCACTTGAAAAGGTTATGGATGGTAGGCTTATTCTTTGCGTTGGAAATATTCACGGTCATGGCGAAATCTTCTTGGACAAGCTATTGAACGCAAACCAACAAGAGATTAAAGAGATTATAATTGAGGATAATGAAGATATTTCAGAGGAAAAAACACAGGAAGGTATTGAAAGGAAATAGTTTATGCAAGTTACAGACTTATACATTTCGATTATATTGGGGCTAACGTGCAGCTTTTTAGCTGAGGAGTTCTTTGGAGTGCTTGTAGGCGGCGTTGTAGTTCCCGGCTACTTGGCTTTAGTTTTCGACCAACCATTGATTTTGGTTTCGGTTTACTTAATCAGTATGCTGACTTATGTTGTGGTTGAGTTCGTTCTCCCAAGATATGTAATACTTTTCGGCAGACGCAAGTTCGTTATCACGCTTATTATCGCTATGGCATTCAAACTGATATTTGATTTATGCTACCCCATGCTACCCTTTGCATCGCTAACTTTCAGAGGAATCGGCGTTATCGTACCAGGTTTATTGGCTAACGCATATTCAAAGCAGGGAATTCCGATTACTGTAGCATCTTCGTTCATAGTAACCTTGATTGTATTCGGGCTTATGAACTTGATTTATCTATTTTATTAAGGAGTGCAAGATGGAGAAGAAACAGAGAATGCGCTCAAAAATGCCACTAAGGGATAGAGTATTAGCCTATGTAGTAGAGAAGCATAGGCGCCTTCTTGTATTGCCCTTGGTTATTGCGGTTGTTTTGTTAGCAACACTTGTAATTTCTTCGAGTGCAACTTTAAGCAACTTAAAAAAGCAAACTGCAACTCCACACGACCCTAAAATTGCAGAAAATGACCCAAATGTTAAACTTTCATTCTTCGGTGATATTGTGTTTGGCAGAACTATTGCACGTCTTGGCGAGCAAGTTGGATACGATAAGCTGTTTATTCCTACAGCGGATTTGATTTTAGATTCTGATATTATTATGGCGAACCTCGATATGGCAGTAATTAAGGGAGATATCAAGGATTATCCGAAGATAGACAAGTATTCGTATTATTATACAGAAGCCAAGAATATCGAGCATATTAAAAATGCAGGGTTCAATGTTCTATCCTTAGCTAATGACCATATTGCAGATTTAGGTAGAGAAGTGATGCCTGAGGTGTTTGATACATTAAATTCACTTGGTATTAGCTATGTTGGCGCAGGTTATGATAATGTTGAGGCTGGTGCATATAAAAAGTTTGATGTAAACGGAAAAACGGTTGCAATACTTAGTATGATTCAAGGATTTCCGAACGATTATACGTCAAAGGAAGGCGTAATAGGTGTAGCTTCTTCGAACAACGCCAATGTTACGCTTGCGGTAAATAATGCTCGTTCTAAATGCGATATAGTAATCGTTTATGTTAATTGGGGGCATGAGTACATGCTTACTCCTAATGAATCCATGCGTAAGTTGGGGCAAAAGCTGATTGATGCAGGAGCCACAATGGTTGTTGGTGCCAACCCCCGTGTTGTGCTTCCCGTTGAGAGATACAGGAATGGTTTAATTGCGTATAGCCTTGGCAGTTATATTTTTGATGATGCAAGTTCAAGAACCTGTGATAGTATAGCCCTAAATATGACAATGGATACCGAGAACAATATTAGCGTTGAGGTTATTCCGTTAAGAATAAATTCAGGAGTTCCCGAGCTTACTTCAAATGCACTTTACACGAATAGAATCTTCACCACGATAACGAAGTTTTTGGAGGATGATTCTTACACGATAACAAACTCGAAATTGCAGATAAAGCTCGGATAATTTGAAATGTTCGACATAATATTTTCTTTTGGAACAAATTGTTGGTTGCTAAGAAAATATTAGCAGGCT
>JAAZFD010000132.1 GCA_012511925.1 Clostridiales bacterium | reverse complement strand
GCTTATGTATTCAATTATTGATAAAGGTGGATATGAGGTCGCATCAATTGACAATCAAGGCGTATTAACCATAGATACACAGAAGTTTGCTGGTGAAAGAACAATGAAAATTAGCGCTAAAGACAAACAAGGTACAGAAGCAGTTTTTAACTTCAAATTGGTTACCAAAGACAGCACTTTGTTTTGGGCGCTTCTAATAATAGGGCTTCTGCTGCTAATAGCATTAGGCATAGCGGCACTACGTTATCTGCTTGTTGGTGGATATATCGATGCAAAGGTTACGATGGTCATTTCTGACTCAAATATACAAGAAATATTTGATTATAGCTTTCCTGACCCTACAATAGTCATGGTTTCGCTGATGAATCGCCCGAAATTCACTCTTTATGAGTTGTGCCAACATTATTATAGAAGAATTTCCGTTGACGAACAAACACGCGCTGCTTTGAATGAAGTAATAACTAACAATAGAGATATATTAAATATATGCGAGTTTAAACGAAAGCCGGGAACAGACAGAACAATATTTATCTATCTTGAAAAAGGTCAGAATCCAAGAGTTAAAACAAGAAGAAGTGGCTTGGAAATTAAAAAACCACTAAAAGACGGCTCGAATTTAATTGTTCGCTTCAAATAACTCAAAGAAGAGCGAACGGAAAAAATAAATTTTTTGGGGGATACAAATATGGCACTAACAACGGAGCAAAGTAATTTAATCAAGGCAAACATGGCATCATTAGACTATCTTACGGGGCAGGGAATAATCCCTCGCTCAAAAAGAGAGATTGCAAACACAAACGAGCGCTATTTAATAGTTGGCTTAGGAGGAGTAGGCTGCAATGCACTTCGTACGTTAAAGAGTCTGTTATTGCGTACTGTTAGCAGTGAATCGTTAAACAGACATGTTCGCTTTTTTGCTATTGATAGCGCACATAAAGAGCTAAACGGTTATGTGAGTGAGGGTTCATTCACAGACGGTGAAATTCTAAAACTGCCGAATGAAGGAGCTCAAGCACTTGTTGAGAATCCACCACAGTATATGAAGGAATGGCTACACCCTGAACTTCACCATCACACGGATGGTGCGTTTGATGGCGATGGTGCAGGAAATAGAAGGCAATGCGGTCGGGTTTTATTAAGTAACGAAAGTGCGATAAGGGCAATAGAAGCAAAAGCCAATCAAGCCTTGAACGAGTTGATTACGGGGCAGTCCGGCGCATACTGCAACATCTTTGTGCTATCGGGAACTGCCGGCGGCACAGGCAGTGGCACAGTCATAGACGCTACCTATATTTTGCGGCAGGTTATTAAGAACTTTGACCGAGATACGGATTTGCCGAAATGTTACGGGTTTATATTTTTACCACCCGCCTCTTCAAGTAGCATAACATCTTCTGCGGATAATTCTCTACGAAACGGCAATGCTAATGGTTATGCCGCGCTAAAAGAAATCGAATATCACATGACACTATCTGAACGCAATGAGAAATTTATAAAGAGATACGGCAACTTCAATGTTAGCATGGGTGATATATTCGATCGTTGTTTCTTAATTGATGGGAGGGGACGCAACATGATTCACACAGACCCTCGAACAGTCTCTGCAACCACCGCCGCAAATTGTATATTAAACCTCATTGCATCTGAAACCACACAAGCAGATGTAACCGGTCCGGTAATGAGCACAATACATTCGTGTCTTGCAGATGTCGCAGCCAAATTACAAGCGGTAATCCCTAATACTTATCCGGCTGATGTACCCAGAGATTCCCACTACATGTTTGGCGCAACCGGTTATAGCGAAATGATTATTCCTGTGGATTTGCTAACCGCATACGCAGCGAAGGAAATGTTTGATTCGTTGTATGAGCAGTTCAAAAGATGTTCAGAGGCAAATACAGAAGAAACAAATAGTGTATTACACCAACTCGGATTAAATAGCATTGAAGATTTAAGAAGAACTTTAAGCGGTCGCTCAAGAAGCGGATTATTAGCGAATAATGGGCAGAGAAAGGATGAAATCGAGCAAAACCAAACTACACTTACCAACGAGATTATTTCTAGGTATAATGATAAAATGACCGACTTGTTTAGGGAAAAGGGTCCATACTATATCACCAACCTATCATTAGAAATGAGCAGGTCGCTGCGTGGAAAAGCGCAACAGGCAAGAACGGAAAGCGAAAAAGCAAGAAATATAAAACGTCATGAGCTTGAAGCCGTTTCAGATATTTTTTCTGCAGTCGCAAAAGTCGCAAGTCTGGAAAATAATGTAACATGGGATGTGTATAATGCAATTATCGATGAACTGAAAAGAATCCTCGACCAAACGCAAACTATTTTCACAGATACCGTGGTTCGTTATGATAATAACACATCTACTTATTCTTGGACTCCTTTGCGAAATGGGTTTGATAGCGCCGGTATTACTTGGATGAATTCGGTTATGAATGACGCAGTAAAAAATAGGGTAAAAGAAGCGCTAATAAGGCAGCTATTGAGTAAGAGGAGCGAATGGTCAAAACTCAGCAGAGACAGAGCTTTTAATGGTGCAACTTTTATTAGGGAGTTTGTAGAAGATTCCTTCAATCAAGTGCTTGATATGAATATCGAGGATTTTGTGGCTAAGTGCTACTCGGGTAATAAGGATGCAAAGGGAATTGAGATTGATGCGAATGGAGCAAGAACTCCCACACCCGAACTGAGAACAGCAGCGCAAGAGATTGCAAGGAAACTGTATTCCGACGGAGAGGTTCTTGCATCGGTTCGTAATATACATAGATTTGATTCTTTCCCGAAGGATTATTATTTAGTTATGCCGGAATCCACATCTATTATTAATCCGCTTATACTTGCCGAAATTCAATCATTAGCCGCGGCAAATGGAGGCGGAGCAAATGTTAAAGTATTCACTTCGAAAAAATCAAACAGCTTCACATTTTTCACCAACCACCTCGCTTTGCCTGCGGAGGCATTTACTTGGATTCTTTCGGGCGAAAGAGCCTATGCATCGTCAGGTGAAGACCAAATTACACAAGTAGGAAGACATATTAGCGAAGCTAACCAACACTGGGTCTCATTACCCAATCTAACAACCCCCGAGCTATGGAACAGCATGGAAAATGGTTACACCTTTGCTGATGAGCAGAGATATTTACGCATTGTTGATAAACTTATGGAGACTGCGAGGAGTTACGGGCTGATTGCTTTAAATAATAACGAGTACTATGTTTCGGTGTTAAATGATGCAGGCAATAGACTTGGTAATGCAAACGAAGTATTTGGCGGTTCTAACGCACAAGACGAAAGAACCTGCAATGCAGAACAAATTTACCGGGAAGAGGCAAGGCGGTTGTTTGACACTCTCAACAAAGAAAACGCATTCGATATTTCGAACATAAAAGCGGCGCTTTCTGCTGAAGAATTTGATATAAAGAGAACACGCCCTCATCACATGCAAATGGATGCAGGACCCGGCGGCACCGATGACACAAATTGGCGATGGAATTACACAAAAAAGTTTATGCGTAAAATGTATAACACCTGCCTTTCGTTGCAACGCACAATCGGGGTGTTCAAGCATTTAATAGAATTGGTGCAAGAAAACAACGCACGCATTGAGGAAAACAGCAGGAGAGCCTTAATTCGACAGGAGTTCCCGAGATACTTTGGTTGCGAAATGATCAAGTATAGCGTTGAAGAAAGTGCTTGGGTATATAAAAACGAAATGGGCAACTATAATGAGTTGTACTCAGATATAGATTTACAACCTTGGCAGCGTGCATATCAACATTACTTTTTGCTTGAAAGATTATATGCTTTGCCTAAAGAAGCGTTGCAAGACTGGGATAGGCAGTGCCAAGAGCATTTATCAAACACAGCAAACAGGGGTAGCTTCATGCAAAAGCAACAGGAGCTGTTAAGCGAATTACAAGTAGTTGCAAACGCAATCAGAACCACGCAATTCGTAACAAATATAAATGCTGCCCAAAAAGATGCTGAGCTTCCTGAGAGGATGAGACAGTTTTACAGAGAAATGATAGTCCTTTGTGGAGGTAATTGACTAGGAGGAAAGTATGATAGCAAAAATATTTGAAAGCACAACAATTAAGTTGCCGGAAAACCAAAGAAGCATTGATATTTTTCTGTTTTCTGAGCAAGCCAAATATGTAATATCAGGCTTTTATGAAAGAGTAGGAAAACTTTACTCTTCTGCAAATGGAATCTTTGTTGCGCCATTAGAGCAAAGCGAAGTAAACGCCTTAGAACAAAAAATCCGGGAAATGCGGGAGTCCTTCCAAATTGACAGGGAAGCGAAAATTTTTGCTTACTTAATTGTTTACGGCAACGAGGAAGTCCTGGATATAGATTTCAAAAGTGCTAATAACCGTCAAGTGGTTAGGCTAATAAACAAGGATGTAACCTATGATGAAATCCAAGACGGTAATCTTTATACCTTTGATACTGAGTCGGGATTAGATGCGCTTATTTTGTTTTCTTGCTTACAAGGATTAAAAGGTGCAAACACAGTTGTTAACAAGGGTATAATTAAAGATGCACTATTGGGTAGCAGTGTGCGTGAGGAGTGGGTTCGCTCGTTATGCGATAGATTGTATGCCGAAGTTTACACCACGAGGCTATCAGACGAAAGGATTGATGAGTTAAATAATAAGGCAATTTCGGGGCTATATGCTCAACTGCAAGGGTTCTTAAAGGGCATTCAACCATTTCCGCATTTAAGCTACTTCCCCATTGATGAGGCGGGATTCGGCGAAATATATCAACCTGAAACAGGATTTCTGCAGAGCTTAAAGAGTAAATTTAAGCGTAAAGACTCTTTCATTCAAATTCAAACGCAGGAAGCAATGAGGCAGTTGTTTGGAACAACAAAGTTTGGAACTTCAAAAGTTTTGGATTATTATAAAGATTTATATGATAATCAACAAACAGATGAGTTGTTTAAAAATATCTGGGAAGCTGAGAACGCATGGTATTATTCCATACCTATACAATGGTTAAGTGATAATCTTGTATCAATGTTATATGGTCTTAAATCAATTTCAGAAAATGAGCTTGAAGGCTTAATAAAAAAGTCGGAAAACATTGATACACTCACCTTATCGAACAGCACGCTTAGCGAGATATTAGAAGCTCTCGATAAGTGGTCTCCCTTAGGAGAAATCTACAAAAAGTATGCAGAGGCACAATTTTGGCTCCGAGCATTGGAAGATGCGCGAGAGGGACAACTACATAAAAAGCTAATAAAAGCAAAGGAACAGAACGAAACCGACCTACGAATTTTACAGAACTTTCGAGGGGCAAGATTAGATAATTATGCAGAGGTAGGGGATATAAACTGGGGCATCGACAAAAATATTGCGTTAATGCAAAAGCCGATACCTAAAAGGTGGGAAACTTCATCGTTAAAAGATTATTTTGCCGCCAAAGGTAACTGGTGGTGGATAAATTCGGTTTTTCCGGGTTCGAAAGTTTATTGCCTGATAAATTGCATTGACTCACATATCATCGAAGAACTTAAAGACCTAAGTATAAACAATTCTTTTGTTAAACCGGAATGGATCTTTTCTAAGGACTTTGTAGCAGAAGGAATTGCCCTTTTTGCAGTTATTCCTAAGGAGTGTTTTCAAGACAGGTTGGGAGGTAAGTAGTATGATTAATTTTAACATAAATCACGATTTAAGTAACGGCGTGTTTAAGCTATCTTGCAGATTCTCTTGGATGCAATTAGAAGGTGATTCGATTGAGATTTACGCTGTTGATATGCAAAACCATGACGAGGTACTTATCAAAAGTGCTATGAGAACCACAGGGGATTTTCATGAGTTAGTTATGGATGTTTCTAAGCTGATACCAGGTGTTAAGTACTCATTATTAGTCAAAACAAGAAGCAATAACAATGCTCTAACCGAGTTGCCAGACAGTTTTTTACAGGGAGTGCGTGAATTTGAGTACCCGTGCAAAACCCAGATTAGTTACTCCGTAGAGAAACTAAAACATGGATGGTCAAGGATTTCGGTGCTATTAGATGATATGCTGCCTGCTGATTCGTTAAAAGTAACGAGGAACAACGAAGAGTATCTTTTGCCCTGTTCACCAATCGCTAATTCGGTGTATTCGTTTCTTATGCGCTCGAAGCAGGGAGATGTTTTTACGATAAAATGCATGGTTAAAACAACAAAAGAAGTTCAATCAGTAGGCTCGCTTGAAGATTAGTTAAAAACATTAGCGGAGGTTAATAAATGGAATATTTCTGCCCTTATTGCAAAAAACGTCATCCGCATACAAATTTGCGTATCGGATTCGATGTAGGAAACAAAAAAATTAGAGAAGTATTATTAAACAATATATTGCCAGATGCAAAGGAAAGGTATAGCAACTACGAAAGATGTATAAATACTTTGTTTCCAGATGGCCAGCTCTCGATTCTCCAGCTGACCAAGGATGATAGGAGTACAAACACTTATTATGCTTTCTTAGACGAATTCTTAGATGCGTTTAGGTTCGCACACGATTTACTTACAAGTTTAGTCAACAGAAGGAGAACTACTGTTGACGAAGCTCTTTTATCGGAGATTGAGCGTATTGTCTCCGACTTTCAAACTAAAGTATTTATAGATTCCTTCAGCAACTTGATGATTACCGATATATTAAGAGTAACATATGCACGCGATAGAGAAAAAAAGGATGTTTTAAGGGAGGCAACGGGTATCAACGAGAGTTATCCAATTATTTGCTATGAGTGCAGAAATATTATGTTCGAGTATGCAGGCGAGTGTCCGGAGATTGTCATTGGTGTCTTGGGAACCGAACGTGTGGCAAAATCTTCTTGCATAGCATCTACCTTGCATGGCTTTTTACTAAACGACGGAAACGGAAACATAAACGATGTTTTCTTTGAAGAGCCAGTAAATGATTTGCGATGGAATGAGGGAGCGAAGAAGAATTTGCTAACAGAGTATCGTCAAGGGTGGGGAGTCATAAAAACGGAGACAAACACATCAAGTGTACGTCATTGTGCAACATTAAAGGCACGCATACGAGAAAATAGTACAACTACAAAGGATTTAATAGTAACATTTATCGATATGGCAGGCGAACACTTAAATGACGAGAATGGGATTTCAAACGAATGGAAAAACGAGTATTGCGAGCTTTATAAATGTGTAGATGTTTTTTGGTTTTGCATTGATATAGTTCAATTAATGCAAACCATAAGCAAAGAATTTTTAATTAAAGCGGGTTACGACCCTGGTGAGAATGAGGAATCAATCAGAAGACATATTGTTAATCCAGGATTTTTAGGAGCTAATCTCGGAAGATTAAGGAATTATTTATATCCAGAAGATCCTAATCATAACTTTCCGCCTACAGCGATAATTCTAACAAAAAGTGATTTAGTTGGTGATAGTGGGGTTTGGACTAAGGTGGTGCCAAGCCATATTTTTAAACAGGAAGCAGCATATCCCTTTGAAAAGACAGTTTACGACCATGCGAGCCACAAGATTGAGAGAAGACCTTTTTATTCATTGAGCAATACTGTAAAAACTACACTAAATGGCATTAGACAAGATGAAGCTACTCAAACGCCCGCCGAGCAACTCATAGGAATATTTGACGAATTTTTCCCAAACAGCAGTTACTTTTCAACATCCGCTTATTCAAGGGTTGCAGTAGGAAGACCTGCTGAGGACGAAGATAGGGTGAAAACTTCCCTTGATGGTCCCCCAGT
>JAAZFD010000131.1 GCA_012511925.1 Clostridiales bacterium | reverse complement strand
GGCTAAATGTTCCCAAAACACATATTTTCATAGACAAACAAAGCGGCAAAGATTTCAACAGAACCTGCTACAAACAGCTTGTCGAAAGACTATGCCGCGGCGATTTGCTGTATGTGTTGAGCATTGATAGGCTTGGACGCAATTACGAAGAAATTCAAAACCAATGGCGTATCCTTACCAAAGTAAAAGGTGTTGATATTTCGGTAATCGACATGCCGCTATTAGATACACGCAATTCTAAGGATTTGATGGGAACATTTATAGCCGATCTTGTTTTGCTAATACTGTCCTTTGTGGCTCAAAGTGAAAGGGAAAATATAAAAAAGCGGCAGGCGGAGGGCATTGCAGCCGCAAAAGCCAAAGGGGTTAAGTTTGGAAGACCCAAAAAACCTACACCAGAAGATTTCATCAACATTGTAAACAGTTGGCAATGCAAACGAATATCGTTAGAGCAAGTGCTTTTTGAGTGCAACATGAGTAAATCCACTTTCTTTAGACGGCTTAATGAGCAGGCGGAAGCGGGAAAAGACAAATACTGTATCAAAAAGTAAACCTTTTGATATGCTTTAAAGATACCATTATAATGCCATACGCCTCAATGCTTGTCAAGCATTTTTTACAAAAAGTAATTATTAGCATAACCTTAGTAGAATTAGCTTTATAAATGTTTAATATGTTATCTAATTGTTTGAATTAATTAGCATATTTCATCATTTAGTGCTACTATTTGCGTTTACAAAACTGTTTAGTAAGAAGTCTAAAAAGGTTTACCTTTTGGAACTGCAAGTACAAAACAATACGAAAGGAAGTATTATTATGAAAAAATCAATGGTCCTTATTGTAAACATTATTTTAATGATTACAATTATCTTATCGGGGTGTGCAGATAAAAACGCTGTAAACACTCCTACAAACAGCGGCACGATCACAGAGGCACCTGCAAACACAGACCCGGATGCAACTGAAATCCCAACAGAAAAAGTAGTAACATCTGTAAAGGAACTCGACAAAAACTGGAGCGAAACAGAATTTTTCTCGGAAGGTCTTTGCGCTGCAAAAGACAAAACCACGGGATTGTGGGGATATGTTGATAATAGCGGGGAATATATTATCAAACCTCAATACTATGAAGCGTTCGCGTTTCAAGAAGGCTTGGCGGCAATTAAAAATACGACAGGACTTTACGACTTTATTGATAAAGAGGGCACAGTCGTTTGCGGCGGATATTTAAACATCGGATGCAGGTTTGATAGCATCAATTCTGCACATTACATAGGGTTTTTTAATGGGTATGGGCTTGCGACAATGGACGAGCATGAGAATGATTATAGTGGATATCGTAAACAATTTTTCCTCGTAGATAAAACGGGCAAAGAAACTAAAACTGATATAAAAGTCAATTATCAAGTTGTTGTTGGTGGGGACAACTACTATTATGCAGATATTCAACTGCAAAATGGTATTTTCTATGACTATGACTATTCCGGGGGAAGTAATACCCTCAGAATTTTTGATAATCAATATAATGAAATCGCAAGTTTTGACGACGCCCGAATCGACGGTGAGAATATTTCATTCGGTCTGATACCTTGCTTTAATATCAGCACTAAATATCTTCTCCTTTGGGATGATGCTTCTGAAAACATATTTGCTGTTGATGCAAGCGGCAAAATAGTTTTTGAGCAAAGTAAGGTACCCGATGTGGATTTTTCAAAAAATTGTCGCGTTGGAATCAGCGACGATTATGTTATTGTTGAGAGAACAATAAACAAAGTGCAGTCGACCGCAATATACGATTATGATGGGAATGTAGTGTTTGACTATAAGCATAAAGAAATAATACCTTATTCAAAGGATGTGTTTATCACACGCAATAACGCAGGTGTTATTGCGATTATTGATAAAGACGAAAACGAATTATTGCCCGCTTCTTTAGGGCTTACATGCAACTTTCCAACTGCGTACAACTCTTCAAACTTAGATTACCTTGTGTCAAAACTTAAATATAACTGGATTATCGACGGATACGGAATCGGAATAATGACTTTTAGAATTGATGATGAGATAAAACACTTTGACTTCCAGACAAATGAAATAATTGATGGCATATTTACAAACGATGACAGTATAGGAACGAACATTACTTTTCCCATATTGGGCTACGATACGCCTAATGGTAGGATTTATTGCCTTGATAAAAAAACATTATTAAACTCCATTGGCGAAGTAATTAGTATATGGGATTATTATGATTTTAGTTTTTTATTAGATGAGTTTAATTATGCATGCTTAAAAGAAGAAGGTATTGTTAGAGTACAAAAGAGTGATGGAAGTGGAAGCACTACATACACATTCTGTGTTTTTGAATAAGGGTTAAATTTTCTCCTGGGGTGTAGGAAAGAGGTTGCAATTTTGGGGGAGTGGTAATGTAATCATTCCCCCAGTCAGTGTTTTATATGCCATGGGCGTTGCCCCCTTACACCTACCAAAGGGACACATCTCCCATAGATAAACAAAAGATTAGTTTTCTACATAGAAAAAAGAACCCTTATTCAGAGTTCTTTTGTGGTATTCGGCGGCTGCCTATTTTCTTAGGTCCTCGCCAGCCAAGGATTGGCGGTGGTTGAGGGAATCTTAGTTTGCTGCATACGAAAAATAATCCCCAAAATAAAAAGAACCCCTGTTCGGAGTTCTTTTTGTGGTATTCGGCGGCTGCCTATTTTCTTAGGTCCTCGCCAGACAAGTATCGTCGGTGTTTGAGGGAATCTTAATTTTTCTGCATATAGAAAAAAGAACCCTTATTCAGAGTTCTTCTTGTGGTATTCGGCGGCTGCCTATTTTCCCGGGCCGTCTCCAGCCAAGTATCGTCGGTGTTTAAGGGCTTAACTACTGTGTTCGGTATGAGAACAGGTGGGTCC
>JAAZFD010000130.1 GCA_012511925.1 Clostridiales bacterium | reverse complement strand
ATGAATGAAGTACAAACGCATTCATTTGAAGCTGAGCGGCGAGGCATTAAGGCAAAACGAAAATCCTATAGATGCGAGCGCTTTAGCTAAAGTTGCCTGTCAGATTAAAGCGATAAGCAGTTTAGGCGTTGAGGTTGGAATAGTCGTAGGCGGAGGAAACTTCTGGAGAGCAAGAAGCGCAGGCGATATAGAACGCAACCGTGCCGACCACATGGGTATGTTGGCAACCGCAATAAACGGCATTGCATTATGCGATGCGTTACTGAAGGCTGATGTTGACGCTAAGGTGCTGTCAGCCGTTGAGATGCAAAGGTTTTGCGATACATACAGCGCAAGGGATGCTATGAACGCTTTGGACAACAAAACGGTTGTAATATTCACCTGCGGAAGCGGTTCACCATTCTTCACTACAGATACAGCCGCAGCGTTGCGTGCCTGTGAGATAGACGCCGACGCTTTATTTTTAGCCAAGAATGTAGATGCGCTGTACGATAAAAACCCCGATACCTGTTGCGATGCTAAAAAATTAACAAACCCAAGCTATGACGAGGTTATTGCGCTAAACTTAGGTGGCGTTGACCTTACGGCGATTACCATGTGCAAGGAGCAATGCATTCCGATAGTTGTTTTTCCGCTTGCAGGTGAGCATAGCATATTGGATGCGGTGAACGGCAAAAACATAGGCACGACAATAGATAGCTGAGCATAGCAAAACCGATTGCAACTTGAAAGCGTGATTATGCAATGTACGGTAGTAGCAAAGCGTAGCAAGCTGGGGCGGTGAAAAGCAGCAAATGCGGTAAATCAAGCTATCACGCATATAGTTGACCAAATGTTACTAATGGGATATAATATTTAATTATTCATATAGGAGGCAGAACGATGGAAGTAATGGATATAGCAAAGGACAAAATGTTAAAGACTATTGCTAATCTCAATAGAGAGCTAAGCACACTTCGTGCAGGCAGAGCAAATGCGGCTGTGTTAGACAGAGTGTTGGTAGATTACTACGGCACGCCCACTCCGATAAATCAGATGGCGAATATCTCGATTCCCGAGCCAAGGCTTCTTATGATTTCGGATTGGGACGCAAGTATGCTGAATGCTGTTGAGAAAGCGATTCAAAAGTCTGATATTGGAATTAACCCCTCAAATGACGGTAAGGTTATTCGTCTTGTTTTCCCCGAATTAACCGAAGAGCGCAGAAAAGATTTGGTTAAGCAGGTTAAGAAAAAGGGTGAGGAGTCCAAAATCGCTGTACGCTCGATTAGGCGTGATGCAAACGAACAGATTAAAAAACAACGCAAGGACAACGAAATAACCGAGGACGACCAGAAAATTATTGAGGACGATATTCAAAAGCTTACAGACGATACGATAAAGGATATTGATATAATTATTTCCGACAAGGAAAAGGAGATAATGGAGGTTTGAGTTCAAGGGAATTATTGGGCTTGAAACTCAACCAAGCTATTGAATTGGCTCAAGGTAAGGGCATGGTTGTTGAAACCTTAGAGGTTCGCAGCAAAAAGGGAATAGAAAATGGAATCCCTATTGTAATAAGGCAACGCTTGATTGATAATAACACAATCGAGCTTTGCTTTTCACGCTTTATTATAGATGTAGCAGGGGAAAATGAAGGTTGATTTTACGCTTCCTAAGCATATAGGAATCATAATGGACGGAAACGGCAGATGGGCAAAAACAAGAGGTAAAATGCGTGTTTTCGGTCATAGGGCTGGCATGAACAGGCTAAAGGGAATAGTTAAAACGGCTTCCGATTTAGGAGTGTCCGCTTTGACGCTATATGCGTTTTCAACCGAGAATTGGCGCAGACCTAAGCCCGAGGTGGATGCGCTTATGAGCCTATTATTAGAGTATTTTAACAACGAGATAGACGAGCTACACGTAAACAGAGTAAAAATCAGGCATTTAGGAGAGCTTTCTGGCTTTCCTAAAAACATTAGCGAAGTAATATCATCAGCTATAGAAAAAACAAAGGCTAACACAGGCTTGCAACTAAGCATTGCGCTAAACTACGGCAGTAGGCTTGAGATTGTTTCGGCTGTGAAATCTATAGCAAGCGATGTGAAAAACAACAAAATCAGCATTGACGAAATAGATACCGAGCTTATTTCAAACAGATTATACACAAAGGACTTACCCGAGCTTGATTTGATTATAAGAACAAGTGGCGAGCAAAGGCTTTCTAACTTTTTGATGTATCAAGCGGCGTACTCTGAGCTTGTTTTTGTGAAAGAGCCATGGCCAGATTTTTCGGACGATTTGTTCATACAAACTTTACGAGAGTACAGCGAGAGAAACCGCAGATTCGGGGGAATATGATGGAGAAGCCAAACAAACAAGGTATGTTTACCAGAATCTATGTGGGAGTTTTGCTTGCTGTGCTGTTTATTGCTACTTTATTTTTTGGCGGAGTTATTCAGCAAATCTTTTCGTCAATTATATTTTTGCTTTGCGTACACGAGGTGAAAAACGCTTGTGTTACAAAGGGGTACAAGCCTTTTTTTATTCCGCTATACATATTTGCATTGTTGGCTTGTCCTGTATATGTAATGCTTGGCGGCTTTTATTTGGCGTTGTTTCTTTTAGCTACAGTTCTCTTTACACTTAGCTTTTTGCTTTTTTCCGCTAAATACAGTATAGGCGATTTATTTGTTAGCCTTGCGCTATTCGTGTATCCCACTGTGTTTTTGATGCTATTGGTGCTTGCAATCAATCTTGAAAGTTTTGCACTTAGCAGGGTTGCAATGCTACTTTTGTTCGCTTGCCCCTTGCTTTGTGATACCTTTGCATACTTTGTTGGTGTGTTCTTTGGCAGGCACAAGCTAAATTCAAGAATAAGCCCTAAAAAAACCGTCGAGGGCAGTGTAGGTGGTCTTATAGGCGGTGCCTTGGGGGGAGTGTTAGTTTATTTCTTTCAAAGCTGGATGCCCTATATTTGGAATATCGAGCTTGAAACAACCTTGCCGCTTGTTCCGCTAATCTTAATCGGAATTGTGCTTTCATTTGCAGGTCAAATGGGCGATTTGTTGGCTTCTGCAATCAAACGCTGGGCATCTATAAAGGACTTTAGCACCTTTTTTCCCGGTCATGGCGGAGTTACAGACAGAATCGACAGCGTATTATTATGTGCGCCCATAGTTTTTATTATGTTTTACTATCTTGATGTGTGGCTGTGAGGAAAAAGGGGCTAAAAAGAGGATAAAGAAATGAAGAATATTTCGGTGTTGGGTTCAACGGGTTCAATAGGAAAACAAACGCTTGATGTAATAAGGGCAAAAGGTAACAGGCTTAAGGCTTATGCGTTGTGTGCGGATTCAAATGCCGCACTTTTGGCAGAGCAGGCGAATGAGTTTATGCCAAAGGTCGTCGGTATAGCAAACGGGGAGAAATATTCGGAGTTAAAAGAAAAGTTAAGCTATAGCCCAGAAATTATTGTTGGCAAAAATGCGGCATGTGATTGCGGTGGGCTTGACGAGGTCGATTTAGTTATAAACGCAGTATCGGGTGTAGCGGGATTTGAAGCTATAGCCCTTGCAAGGTGGAAACGAAAGCTAATAGCTTCTGCAAATAAAGAGAGTCTAATATATTTAAAATCGATTTTAACAAATCCACAGCCTCTCATTCATTGGCCATGTGGTGATTTGGCTATACTTCCCATTGACAGCGAGCAGTCTGCGATTTTTCAGTTGATAGAGGGCGACCCTGATATAGAAAACAACATGCTTGACAGAAACAAGATTGAAAGCATAATTCTAACGGCTTCGGGCGGTCCTTTCTACAATATGCCGATTGAAAAAATGTGTGATATTACGGTAGAGGATGCGCTGAAACACCCCACTTGGAACATGGGCAAAAAAATAACAATAGATTCGGCTACGCTTTTCAACAAGGGCTTGGAGATTTTGGAGGCGGCATGCCTTTTCGGGCTAAAGCATGATAAAATCGAAGTGGTTATACATCCGCAATCTGTGGTACATTCTATGGTGAGGTTTACAGACGGAAATGTTAAGGCACTTATGAGCGTTCCCGATATGCGTGGTGCTATACAGTATGCGCTGACCTATCCACGCAGGAGAAGGCGCATAATAGACAGGTTGGATTTTTCTAACCTAAATTTAAGCTTTTCTGCACCCGATTGCGAGAAGTTTCCCGCAATTCGCCTTGCCTACGATGCGCTGCGTGAAGGTCGCATACTTCCGATTGTATATACTGCGGCAAACGAGGCTGCTGTTGAGCTTTTCGTGAAGAATCAAACAGGCTTTTTAGATATTTCAAAGCGTGTTGAGTATGCAATGAACAAAACCTATACTTGTAAGAGTATGACAATAGATGCTATAATGAACATCGATAGACTTGCGAGAATTTATGCAACCGAATGGAGAGACAGTGTATGAGTATTTTGTTAATCGTAGCAGTTGTTGTTATAGTAGTTTTCGCATTGAAGTCCAACGATTGAAATGTAATTATTAGCATACAATTTGTATAGAGAAAAAATTAAGGGAGATTTATATGACAGTAGCATTATCCATAATTTTAACAGCATTTATTTTAGGAATACTAATCACCATTCACGAGTTTGGGCATTTTGCGGCAGGTAAGCTGTTGGGCTTTACAATCACCGAATTTGCAATCGGAATGGGTCCTAAGATTTTCAAAAAGCATAAGCATGGAACGGATTTTGTGCTTAGGGCTTTTCCCATCGGCGGAATGTGTAAGTTCGTAGGCGAGGACGAGGAAGTAGTTGACGCAAAGAGCTTCAACGCACACCCCGTTTGGAAGCGCATGATAACGGTAGCGGCCGGCGCATTTATGAACATATTGCTTGCGTTTTTAGTTGGCGCATTGTTGTTTGGCATATTCGGCTCAAACCAACCCATAGCGTATGAAAACCCACAGATTTCAAGCGTTTCCGAGGGCGCTCCTGCCGAAAACTCGGGGCTTATGGCAGGCGATTTCGTAGTTGCAATAAACAGCAATAAGGTTGAAAACACCACTCAAATGATAGGCTTTATAAAGGCGGTTGAGGAGAATTACGTTGATATTTCGGTGCTTCGCCCTAACGAAAACACAATTTTTCGGGTTGATGGCGAGGTAGTTGATATAGAAAATTCTGAAGAATTAGAAAAGCTGATTAAGTCAAAGGGCGGAATTCAGCATTCTCTTACTATTGAAAACGCAGATTTAATCGAAAATATAAGGGTAGAGAACATTTTTGATTCAAAGGCAGGCTACAATAAAATCGGTGTATCGATTTCGGATTCTACTGTGCTAAATGTAAGACATGGCTTTTTCGGTTCATTTACTCAAAGTGCGAACTTCTTTGTAACTACCTGCGATGCTTTGTTTGACTTCTTGGGTCAGTTGTTCACAGGGAAAGCGGATATAAAGCAGATGATGGGTATTATCGGAATCGTAGATGTGCTTGATTCAGGCGTTTCAGAAGTTGCAAATCTCGATGTTGACAACTCAATGAAGGCATCGTTTATTATCGAATACCTACTTTTATTGTTGGTTCTTCTAAGCATTAACTTAGGTGTTGTAAACCTTTTGCCCTTCCCCGCACTTGATTGCGGCAGATTGGTATTTATGCTAATTGAATTAGT
>JAAZFD010000129.1 GCA_012511925.1 Clostridiales bacterium | reverse complement strand
GCAAGGTGAAATAGTCTTTCTGCGGAAAGACAATGAAATCCGCACGGCGGATAAGATTGAAATGTAGCGGAGCAATCTTGCTACAACATAAATGTAGGGGCGGGCATTGCCCGTCCGCCACAAACATGAATTGCTCCGCTTATGCAGGGTAAATGACTATAACCTTGTTCTTTTGTTACTTTTCTTTCAAGAAAAGTAAACGTGCCTTTGGGACAGAGTCCCCATAAAGAAAACCCTTATGGGGTTGTAGGGGCAAAGCCCCTACGAACGTGCTTAACGTGCCTAACGTGCCATCGTGCCTAACGTGCCATCGTGCTTATAGAAAGGAATCGTTCCCATGTTTTTTGTTCCGTTGTTTTCGGGTTCATCTGGCAACTGCTCTGTCGTGTGCAGCGACAACGGCACGCGCGTGTTGGTTGACGCAGGTCTTTCGGCAACGGCGATAAAATGTGCGCTTGATAAATGCCAAATTTCAGCGGAAAGCATTTCGGCAATTTTGATAACGCATGAGCATAGCGACCACATAAAGGGTGCAGGCATTCTTTCTAAACAGCTAAACATACCCATCTACGCAAATGCGGCGGCATGGGATAAGATGACGGCTGTTCGTGATAAAATCAGAGATTGCAACATACGGGTGTTTGAAACCAACAAGGACTTTTTCATTTCGGAAATAGGTGTGTATCCTTTCTCTATTCCGCATGATACAGCCGACCCTGTTGGCTTTTCATTCTTCGCTGACGGCAAAAAGCTGTCTATCGCTACCGATATGGGTCATGTAACAAGAGAAATTGAAGAGGTGTTGGCAGGCAGCGACTTGCTTTTAATCGAATCCAACCACGACGTTGACATGGTTCATAACAGCCGCTACCCCGATTTTTTACGCAGAAGGATTTTGGGAAACAACGGACACCTTTCTAATGTAACCTGCGGAAATCTGCTTGTTAAGCTAAACGCAATGGGCGTAAATCGGGTAATATTAGGACACCTTAGTCAAGAGAACAACACAGAGGAATTAGCATTGCAAACTGTCGCTTCAATTTTAAGAAAAGCGGAAATCACCGAACGCCAAATGCAGCTTAGAATTGCACATAGGGACAGGGCTTGCGGAATGTTTGAGGTGTAGAATGAGCAATTACAAAAAGGCTGGCTACTTGATGTTTACTCTCACAATTCTGCATATAGTCGTTTCGTCAATTATAGCCATGTTCGGGGAATTAAACGCAACTACAGGCTTGATTGTAAACTCTCTTATGATTACGCTTTTGTGCATTGGCGTTCCTGCTTATCTGTTCATTAAAACAGGCAAAAGCGGTGAAAAAGGCGAATTTTATCTAACAAAACCAAGTTTAATACAAGTTGTTTTAGCGTTTGTTTTCGGAATAATTATTTTCTACGCACTTGCACACCTAAACACCGCTTTTCAAATGCTTATCGAATTAACAGGCGCAGACCTTGAAAAGTTAGGCGGCTTAGACTTGCCCAACCTTCAAAGCCCACTTAACCTTGTAATAGCCATTATTACCGTTGCGGTAATTCCAGCTATCGCAGAGGAATTGTTTTATAGAAGCGCATTATTATATTCGTGGCGAAGCATGAAAAAAACCGCAGTATGCCTTTTCACCGCATTTTTGTTTACGCTGATGCATTCAAGCGTATTAACGTTCCCAAGCCTGTTTTTGTTGGGATATTTTTTAGCAAGCATTACATACGAAACAAAATCAATAATCCCTGCTATGATAATTCACTTTATGAACAATTTTCTTAGCCTTTTGTACTCATTAAACCCAACCGACTCGACAATCGCAAATGCTTGGGAAGAGATTACGAGCCATTCAATTTACGGTTTAGTGTTTTTGGCAGCAGGTATAATAGCTCATATAATAATCATCAAGGTTGCACGCAAAGCTAACAACAAAGTACAAACCGAGCCAGAAACGCAAGCAGAGTCAGACGAAAAACAAGAGGAAAAATCAAACTTTCCGCACATTCCCATTGCAATTTCTATCGGCATTTACTTGGTGTTTGCTATAACTGCATTCAAGTTTTTATATTCTTAAAATAATCAATCGGCAAAAATTGTGCTATACTAATAACCATTAAAGAATAAGAGGATAATATGAATTTTGTAGATATTGCGAAAATTTATGTGAAAGCGGGCAATGGCGGCGACGGTGCGGCTTCGTTTCACAGGGAAAAATACATAACGCGCGGCGGACCCGATGGCGGCGACGGCGGCAGCGGTGGAAACATCGTTTTTATTGCAGACGAGAATATGAACACCCTGCTTGATTTCAAGTTCATGCAGCATTACAGCGCCGAAAACGGCGAAAACGGCAAGAAAAAGCTACAAACAGGCAAGAATGGCGAGGATTTAGTTATTCGTGTGCCTGTTGGAACAATAGTTCGTGATTTAGAAACCTATTTAGTGGTTGCCGATATGATCGAACCGGAAAAACAGCGTATTGTTT
>JAAZFD010000128.1 GCA_012511925.1 Clostridiales bacterium | reverse complement strand
TTGCGCTGTAAAGTTAGAGAACCTCAAAAATAAGCTGAAATATTTTGTTCTACCTAATGTATATTTCGAATCCTTAGGCTTATCGTATATAGGGCCTGTTGACGGACACGATATTCCCGATATGTTGAACGCATTTAGTATTGCAAAGAAGCTGAAGCGTCCCGTTGTTGTGCATGTAGTTACGCAAAAGGGTAGGGGATACAAGCCTGCGCAGGAAAACCCAGAAAAGTGCCATAGAATTGGTGCTTTTGATGCGAAAAACCCAAGCGATTCTAATAACCTATCGAAGAGGCAAATGATTAGAGACACATTATTAGAACTTGCAAGGGAAGATGTAAGCATCATAGCAATAACCGCCGCAATGCCTTTAAGTACGGGGTTAATTCCTTTTGAACAGACTTTCCCAGAGCGATTTTTTGATGTTGGAATAGCCGAGCAACACGCAATAACAATGTCAGCGGGCGCAAGCGTTGGCGGCTTAAAGCCTGTTGCAGTTATATACTCAACATTTTTACAAAGGGCATACGACCAAATATTGCATGATGTTTGCTTGCAGAATCTTCCTGTAGTAATCGGAGTTGATAGGGCTGGACTCGTTGGCGATGATGGCGAAACCCACCATGGCATATATGACATAAACTTTTTACTCTCTATGCCAAATATGTGCTTATTCTCACCTGCAAGTATATGTGAACTAAAAGAAATGCTAAAACTTGCGCTGCACATAAATAAACCTGTAGCTATTAGATATAATCGTGGGTTATTACCCGATTTCGAGTTAAAAACCCCTGTAAAGTTTGGAACATGGGAAGAAGTAAAGCCTATGCAAAGGGTGAACATTGTTGCGACTGGCAGAATGTTAGAAACCGCAATCACAGCATCGCATGACCTAAACGTAGGTGTAATCAATGCAAGGTTTTTGAGCCCTCTTGATTATGAGATGCTAAAGTTACTAAAACAAAATTCAAGAGCAATAATTACACTTGAGGACGGATTGGCAGAGGGTGGATTTGGTTCAAGGGTTACAAGGTTCATGGGCAACGATATAAGCGTTCACAACTTAGGAGTTCCTAACAGAATTATTCCTCATGCATCTGTAAACCAACAGGATGAGCTTTGCGGAATAGATGCAAGCTCAGTTCGCAGAAAAATCATGAATATTTTGGGAGTGTAGAATGTCGCAAGTTCGTGCAGATGCAAAACTTTTTTCAGATGGTTTGGCAAAATCGCGTGAAAAAGCACGCTCTTTGATAATGGCTGGTGTTGTGTATTCTAATGGTAAGAGAATAGACAAACCTGGCGAAATGGTTACCCCTGAAACGATTCTTGAAATTAAGCAAGACCCTGTACCCTATGTAAGTCGTGGGGGTTTGAAGCTAAAAAAGGCATTGGATAGCTTTCCTATAACTGCTGAAAACAAGGTTTGTGCTGATATTGGCGCATCCTCTGGAGGCTTTACGGATTGTATGCTTCAGCATGGTGCAAAAAAGGTTTATGCGATAGATGTTGGCTACGGTCAGTTTGACTGGGGTTTGCGAAACGATTCAAGAGTAGTTGTTATGGAACGCACTAATGCAAGATATATGGAAACTTCTTGGTTTACTGAAAACTTAGAATTTGCTGCCATGGATGTATCTTTCATATCAATAAAGCTCATTCTCAAGCCTCTCTACGAGATTATGCAGTATGGCGGAGAGGTTGTGGCATTGGTTAAGCCGCAATTCGAGGCAGGGCGCTCAAAGGTAGGCAAGAATGGTGTAGTGCGTGAAGAATCTACTCATATAGAGGTGCTGTCGGAGGCGGCGAATTTTTCTATGCAGTTGGGATTTGAGGTTGTGGGTATGAATTTTTCACCTATTACAGGTCCAAAAGGCAATATCGAATTTTTACTTGCTTTGAGAAAATCAAACATTCAAACTATACAAGACATAGAGTCCGTAGTTACTGATACAGTTAAGCAAGCACATTCAAGCTTACATTCGCAATAATTACTGTTAAGATTTAGGTTTTGTGATAATATCACACTTCAAAAGAGAAAATATTGGAATATTCTTATAAAAAGGTATTGACAACTAAAAAATTTAGGTGTATTCTTGCATTAGTATTAGCACTCTATGGCGTTGAGTGCTAATAATATGAAAGGAGAAGGGCTTGTTGAGTTTGGATTTGCGTAAACTGATGATTTTGCAAGCAATCATTGACGATTATGTTATGACTGCTATGCCTGTTGGCTCCCGAACTGTTTCGAAGCATTCAGGGCTAAATCTTTCGTCTGCAACAATCCGGAACGAAATGTTCGACCTAAAGGAATTAGGTTTGTTAGAACAACCCCATACCTCCTCGGGTAGTATGCCTTCAGAGAAAGCTTACCGCCTATATGTGAATAGACTTATGCAGAAATCCAACCTTAATTCAGATGAGATTGAGCATATATCGAAGCACTATTCAAAAAAAATAAACGGTGTTGAAGACGTTGTAAAGCAAACGGCATTGGTTCTGTCGCAGATGACCAACTATATGTCTATGATTATTACTCCGCATCTCAACGATGCCGAACTACGCAGGATTCAAATAATTCCTGTAACCGATGATAAAGCGTTATTGGTTATAGTTTCAGATGTTGGCTTGTTGCGTGATGCGATAATTAAAGTTCCAAGCGAGATAAGCGAGCATGAGTTGGATAGAATCTCCGAAATGCTTACAAATGCGCTTTCAGGCAAAAAGCTAAGCGAAATATCAAATAGCTATATGCCCGATTTGTTCAAAGAACTAGGCGAAAGAAGAGAGAGCCTTGAGTTTATTAACAAACTTGGCGAAAACCTCAAAAAGGCATCAAAGAGTACTAAGCAGGAGGTTGAAACCTACGGAGCAAAGAACCTATTGAGTTTTCCGGAGTATTCTGACATTGAGGTTGCAAAAAATTTACTTGATGCACTTGAGCAAAGGGATATGATTTATGCACTACTATCAAACGCAACTGATTTAGAGTTTTCGATTAAGATTGGAAGTGAAATTGAAGACCCAAAATTGACGAATTGCAGCATAGTAACCGCCACATATAGTATTGGCGGCAGACCTTTGGGTTCAATGGGTGTGTTAGGTCCTACCCGCATGAATTATTCTCGGGTTTTGGCAATACTAAGCCATATAGGAAAATCCTTGAGCGAAATATTAAATCAAATGTACTTAGATACAGATTGAATATAGGAGGGTGAATAGATGAGAAAAAAAGAGTGTTCGGCTAATGTTGAAACCAACAAAACAGAACAAGAAGTAGAA
>JAAZFD010000127.1 GCA_012511925.1 Clostridiales bacterium | reverse complement strand
TTAGCGGAAGAATACTCCTCGGTAATACCATAGAATAATGGCGAGGAGGGGACACAGCTTTTCCTGCCGAGATACGGTACCCAAACAGGAGATTTCAATGCTTTTGCACAGCTGTCGATTAAATACTCGTTCGACGCATCGTTAACACTGAGAGCAACCATGAATGCACAATCCATGATGTACATGCGCGGTGAAAGGATTGTATGCTTTTTCTCGCCACCTTTAGCTATTCGCATATTATCGCTTTGAACCGTGTGAAAGTCCGTCATCATACTTCCTGGTCGGTCATTTCTTACAGCAAATTGCAGCTTTTTGTGTAGCTCGTTAATGCGCTCATCGTAACGGGGAATCCCCATACAGCAGGCGATAAGCCCAATTACCGCCGACTTTGTCGGCATCTGGGCACTATCGCGCGTGTCCCATTTAGCCCATTCACCATAGCTTTGCAAAGCTCCCTCGAGCTTCATCAAAAGCAGTTTCATGGTACCTCCTTACTCATGCTGCATTGCAGCGGTTATCATTGAAGTAAAGCTGTCAATTGTTTCGGCGACCTCACCTTTTTGTGGCATATCAGCTTTAACACCGGGTGCAAACACGAATCGCTTTGAGGTAATACCAAAGCTATTATCGGTCTTGTCAATTTCACATACAAGCTTTTCCACGCTATCTGCGATTAAATCCTTGCTATAGTTTGAACGGGCTGGCTTAGCGAAGGCATTTACATAGCTGACTGGAATATTAACACCTTTTACTTCAACAATCATTAAAGAGGGTAGTACATTACCTGCAAAGCTGTTTTGCTTGCCACTCGGGTTAATAAATGCCATTAGCTTAATTATCGCTGGGATAAGGGCAGAAATCAGCTCATCCTTGTTAGGAGAGTATTTTAGGTTTTCAGCAAGCTGATTTATGTCTATTGAAGCATAATGATAATAGCAGTTTGAGTTGAAGTCAACATCACCTATCATACCTGCACCGCTGTCATCACTCCCTGCAGCATTTACAAGGTCGTCAACAGCTGTAAAATAATCGCTTTCCTGATTTACAGCATGAGTTGATATTGCGTGTGCAACCTGCATTGCCGCTTCAACATCACGAAACGCGTTTGATGTAACCATGCGCCCGAAAAGAGCCATGTCAAGAGTAATCGGTTTGATTTTTGCAGGTTCCAATTCTTTTGCAAACACACTTATTTTAAGTTCTTCAAATTTTTTTGTTGAACCTGCATTTTCATATTTTGAGTGCATTAAATTCGCAATAGCAATGATTTCCTCAGGCGAGTAGAATATTATCTGCTCTGTTATATTCTTTGTTTTTCCCTTTTTGCTTTCGCTCTTTTTTTTATCGGGGTCTTTCCATTCGTTAGTTGCAGCCCATGCTACCTTTTCTTTTATCGCATTGACAGCTTCCTCGTTAACCCCTCTTGATAAAAGCACATCAGCTATTAGGTTGGGAAGTTTTCTGGTGCGTATTCCGCATTGCTCTCCAAGGAGTTCTCCATATAGGTTCGACTTGCGCCATGAACGCTTGATGCATTGGCTCGAGATACGCCCCCTGCGAATTCCGCCGAATGTGCAGCTCTTAGGACTCCCCGAATCATCACGGTTAAGGTTTGTAGGGGGATAGTTTTTAATCATGTGAATTTCATACAACATTTTAGTTTTCCTCACTTTCATTGTTTTCGTTGTCTTCGTTGTCTTCGTTCTTTTTGATGCCTTCAAAAATTACCTCTGCCCAGCGTCTTTGAACTTTACGGTTATTTTCGTTCCAGTTAAATAGATCATAAAGCAACTTTGCAAAATCGGGATATAATGGTCTATCGTTATTTTTTATCAGCTTTGCCATTCGTGCAAGCTTAATAAGTAAATATCCGTCATCATCATCCCACTCCGTGTCCAGTATTGAGCGCACCCTTGCATAAATCCCATTAGACCTTGCAGGGTCTACGCAATCATGGATACATTGCTCAAATGGTTTTGGGTTTAAGGCTTCCTCTAGCTTCCACAAACACGACAAACACATAACCGCAAAATATCTCTCTTGCTTCCATGAGGATGTGTTAATAGGTAGCGTAGAATAGAACACTCTTAGGGCATCGGCATCTGCCTGGTTTAGTGTTTTGCCAACACATCGCCTAAGTGCAGCACGGTCGCCGTTAGAGCTGTTCAGTAACCTTTCATTCCAATCGATTTCACTCATTTATTTTTCCTCCTTTCCAAATGTTTTTTAAGTTCTTTGCGAAGAGCTACTTCGCTTCCCGCCTGTGCCTGAAGCTGTCGTGCGTTTGTTCCAAGAGAAGATTTTGCTTCGTTGAATGCTGATAGGGTTTCGGATTTTACTTTTTCGTTTACCGATGCAACCACCGCATTCTGCCAGTTATCATTAAATGTATCTGCATTGCCAAGCAGGTTAAAGTATTCGTCGATTACATAGTTGTGAATAGCAGCGAAATACTTTTGAACTGTTTCGTTTACAAGTTGGCTATCTTTATCTTTCTTTTTTCCTGTCTGTTGCGTTTTGGGCTTATTCTCAAGTGAGTGTTCCATTTTTTTGAGCACTTTCTTTAATGACTTTGATATATCTTCAATGAAACTTATATCTTTATTCAACCTATCTGCCTTTTCCACTTCTTCAAGTAGTTGCGAAGGAATATTCAGCAAGTCATACGAGAGTTGAATCAAAGAAGCTTGATCTGTTACCATCCCGAAAGCCTCAATTGGGCATACTGATGAATCTTCTATAAACCTTCTGTACTGTGCGATGATTGTCGGCTGAACGTTTCTGCCCGATGTTGTTGTCAGAGAACCAACATCACGCCAAAACGCACGATCTTCAGAAGGTGTTAGTGTAGAATATTCGCCCTTTTTATTCATACATACAGCTGTGTGTGGATCTCGCCATATCTGACGTCCGGTAAACACATGCCCCGGCTTAAGGTAAACGTTACGAATCAGCCCATCATCATCTTGAATCAGCCCAACACGCCTTGGTTGCCAAGTATATGCTGCAAGGAGTGATACAGCAGGGAACTCTCTTCCTGGTGTAACCGAATCAGTCTGTCGCCAGGCAACAGGCATATTGCAAACCTGTTCACTAATTTCGCTTTTTGCGGTCATCGATAGTACAAGCGTTTCAAATAGGTTTCTTCCGCGAATCAAAAAATAGTAACACGGCTGTCCGTTGATTGAGGACACATAACCCCTTCCATCTTTATACGCAAAGCAATACGCCGTCAAAAGACCTCGCAAACACTGTTCCAGGGTAAACGCAGGTATGCCGTTGTCATAATGCTCAAAATGTATATGGTTGTTGCCTGAAGGCAGTGTTAAAAACAGCTTTGTTGCTTTGGTTTCCTTACCCGTATCAATCTCGGGGTCAAACGCATTTTGCATAAACGGCCGTTTTTCGTCAAACAGGTCAAAACTCGTTCCTTCGCTCTCGCAAAGTTTAACATAATCGTGTATTACCTGCATGTCAAATCTGCCCGAATAAAATAAATCCTGTCTGTCTGCAATCGTCTCAAGCTTTCCTGCGGATTGATACGCATCAATCAAAAACGCAATTAGCAAACGTTGAATTGAGTACGTTTCAAGAATTTCTGAGCATAGCACCTCCGACAGTTCGTGCGCGTGCTCAAGCACACCGAGTATTCCCATCTTCAGCCCTTTACCGTCTTTAATAACGGGAATCCACGGTTCGGTCAAAACATTGAACGACATCAATCATCACCTCTTTCTTTTATAATTCCAAGCTCCGAATCATAAATAATTCGATAGTTGTTCCAAGTAAAGCATGCATTTTCCGTAATAAGAAGACGCACACCGCGCAAAAGACCCTTTCCGTCAATATAGCTACCGTTAGGAGGTTCCCCCATGCCATTTGTGCGCAATGAAAATGAACGCAACAAAATGCTTTGGGCAAATTTTTTATCAAAACAGATGTTTTCAGAATTCCGAATAATATTCGCCTCGCATTGTGTGATAAATGCCATTCTCTGTGAGTCGTCATCAAGCCTTGTTCGTGCAACCCTATGAAACGGTTGTGGTTCTTCCACGAACGAAAAGCTGTCAGTTCTCTCTGTAAAAAACACTTGGTTTTCGTAAGGTTTTCCCCATAGGCACGCTTCTGCTTCCGCCTTATTACCGAGGTCGTCAAACTGATTCCGTGCCCAAAGCTCTATCTTTTCTTCGTCTCCTGCTTCTTTGCGATATACTTCCTCAGTAAAAGAACGAATGTCGGCGGGTATATCTATTTTTTCTTTCCCTTTTAGCAAATGAAGCGTTCGAACCTGATACAGTGGGGCATATATAGGGTCATTTTCGTAATCGGCATCGCCATTTTTCCCGACAAGCACCGTTATAATTGGCTGCTTATGAGATTCGGGTCTTGAAGATAGGTCAAAGCGAAACACGCGTCCCATTCTCTGAAAAAGCAAGTCGATAGGCGCAAGTTCGGTAATCATTGCATCAAAATCAACATCAAGAGACTGTTCCATTACTTGTGTGCATACGAGAATTGCTTTTTGGGGTCTTTCCTCAATATTATTCTTACCAAATAACTTTACAGCATTATTTTCAAGGTTTTGCCTGACTTCTGCAGAAAAGCGTGCGTGGAATAACATTAGAAGCGTATCATCGCTTACTATTTCTTTTAGGCTTGAATACGCTTTTTGCGCAGAATTTACTGAGTTCATAAGCAAGCATAAACAACCGCCACCGCTGATACTATCATTTGCGAGCTGTGCAATTTTCTCGAAATCGTCTTTATACTCTGCAATTTTCAAAATAAAGTTTCGGCGAATATGAGGAGGTTCTAAGATTCTAATTTCATCTACATCACCGTTTGCGAACACCGTAGTAATAAGGGGATAACCATCGTTGGTTTTGTCGCATGTACTCCCGCCACAGCACGAAATAAACTGTTTTTTCTTTTCTGAAGGTAGTGTAGCAGACAACATAATTACAGGGATTTTCAGAGCTTTACACCATTGAAGCATACGGCCGATAATCTGCGACATATATGTGTCGTATGCGTGGATCTCGTCGAGAATTAATACTTTGTTGCATAAGCCTAATAATCGAAGCACGCTATACTTGGCGTTAAGTACAGAATGCATTGACTGATCGATTGTCCCGACTGCATTTTGGCTCAAAAGTGCGAGGCGCATTGGTGCAAGCCAAAGACTTTTCTCTTCACTCTCTTCCGTCAATTCGTTTTCAAATGCAATCGTATTTTTGGTTTCCACAATCCAAGCTGTGCCATGCAGTAATCTTGCACCATCCATTTCATGCGAAGTAAAAAG
>JAAZFD010000126.1 GCA_012511925.1 Clostridiales bacterium | reverse complement strand
TCTCAGGGTCAATCACATAACGCTCTGCGCCTTCAGAAATAGCTTCTGTGGGGCATTCGGAAGCGCAAGCACCGCATGAAATACAGTTTTCGTTAATAAAAAATGCCATTAGTTTAACCTCCAATTGTAATTAACTATATTTTAATCATGCCCATAATAAAAAGCAAGTAATAAAAAGATATATTCGATAGTCTGTGTGTTTGACTGCTTTATCGCTTTGTGATATAATTCATTAAATTATTTATGTAATTTGGAGGTTTGTTATGACTTACGATACAGCAAAAAAATTAGCGCAGGAATTAAAAGATAGCGAAGAATACAAAGAGTTTCGTGCCTCATCGGAAAAGGTAAAGGAGAACGAAACAACCGTTGCCCTATTAAAAGACTATCACAAGCTGCAAATTGAGGTGCAGTCCATGGCATACACAGGCAAAAAAGACGATGAAAAGATTGAGCAGCTAAAAAAAGTTGGCGAACTTTTGCAGATGAATCGTGAAGCATCAGATTATTTAATAGCAGAATTTAGGCTTAACCGAGTTGTTAGCGATATATATAAAATCATTGCTGAGGCTATTGAATTAGATTTAAGCATGCTTGAGGCATAGTATGAACGAAAAAAAGCCCAAGGCAGCTTTGACTGCTAATCAAAAAAAAATACGAAAGGTTTGGCAAACGGCAAGACCTGTCGCTATACTTCTTCTTAGCGTATTGATTGCATTTGGCGGAATCTATTTGACTGTCTCCATAATGATTCATAAATACCTTTCACCAGTTGATGCGAACGATGCCACTCCGATTGAGTTCACTATTGAAAGCGGTTGGGGTGCTTCAACCATTGCAAAGCATCTGTTTGAAGCATGCGGTGAGGGGCAAAAGGGGCTTATAACCAACAAGGCAGTTTTCAAGATTTATGTTGACTTTATGGGAAAATCCAAGGAGCTAAGAGCTGGCACGTATTTTCTTTCAAAGAATATGGATGTTCCTACAATAATTGATGTGCTGTGTAAGGGCGGTACTAACATTCCCTCCGACAGAGTTACCATTCCAGAGGGTACAACCGTTGAGGGCATTGCGGAGATTCTTGCTAAAAGTGAAATTCAGTTTGATAAGGAAAGGTTCTTGGAACTCTGCAAAAGCGGAACTAATTTCACAAAATATTCTTTCATAGAAGCGATAATCGATTCCGATACCGAAAGATACTATGTGCTTGAGGGCTATTTGTTCCCCGACACATACGATTTCTTCATGAATGCTACAACCGAGGATATAATTACAAAGATGCTTGACCGCTTTGAAAATGTTTTCTTTGACGGCGAGGTTGATTTTTCTGAAATTGCAGCTCAAAGGGGTATGAGCATTGACGAAGTAATTGCATTAGCTACAATAATAGAGCGTGAAGCCGTTGTTAAAGAGGACTTCTATAGGGTTTCTTCTGTGTTCCATAACAGGCTTAACAATGATATGAAGCTGCAATCCGATGCTCCCTTAGCGTATATTTTCAGAGAAAACGATAGAAAGTTGCTTTACTCCGAAGAGGAGAAGCAAGTGGATTCCCCATACAATACTTATGTTAATAAGGGTGTTACATTACCTATTTGTAATCCCGGTAAGCAGGCGATTGATTCGGCACTTAACCCCGATACAGAGTATGTAACGGGCGGTTACTTCTATTTCTGCTTAAAGGATAAGAAGACCGGTGCGTTGGCTTATGCAAAAACCTTGGAAGAGCACAACAAAAATATAGAGCTTTACAGGGATAATTGGTAATAATATAATAGGGTAACAAAAAGTGAGATTTCACTTTGAAAAATATTTAGCAACATACCCCCTAAATTTAGGTATGTTGCTTAAAGTGTTTGGAGTAATATGTATTTAGTAATAGGCTTAGGAAATCCCGGAAGAGAATATGAGAGAACGCGCCACAACATGGGTTTTTTAACGCTTGACCTGTTGGCAAACAAGTTTGACATAGACATAGCAAAGAGTTTTAAGCATGCACTTATCGGCGAGGGCAGAGTAAACAACCAAAAGGTTGTGTTAGCTAAGCCGCAAACATTCATGAACCTTTCGGGCAATAGCGTTTCCGAGCTTATAAGCTGGTACAAATGCGAGCCTAACGAACTGATAGTGATTTATGACGATGTGGATTTGCCATTGGGGAATATTAGGATAAGAGAACGTGGAAGCCCGGGAAGCCACCACGGTATGCGTTCAATTATTTATCAGCTTTGATATGATTACTTTTTGAGAGTGCGAGTAGGCATAGGAAAACCAGAGGGCGAGCTTAATATGGTTTCTCATGTGCTTGGCAAGCCTAAGGATGACGAGCTTGAAGTGCTCCTTGATTCACTAAAAGCTGCCGCAAATGCAGTTGAGATGATTTTAAGCGGTGAGCTGTCAAAGGCACAGGAGCTATACAACAAGAAGCCGAAAAAGCCTAAGCCTACCGACAGCAAGGAGCAAAGCGAGGAACAAGTTGCCACTAACCCTTCTGAACAGCTTTGATAAATATAAAAGAATTGTTGACCTTGTAAGTAACGAACAAGGTCCTATTAGCGTTTTTGGATTAGGTGAAGCGCATAAGGCACATATCATAAGCGGTCTTTTTTTTGATACTAAAAAAACGATTTTATATTGCTTGCCTACGGATTCAGATTGTATTAAGTTTGAGGAGAGCTTGAAGGCGTATTCCACGCCTGTGTTGCACTTTCCATCGAAAAGTCTAACATTCGATAATGTTTATGCGTTTGGGGGTACAACGAGAAAGCGCATAGAAGTGCTTATGCAAATTGTTTCAGGGTTTAATTGCGTAGTGCTTGTTAGTGCCGAAACATTGATGCAAAAGCTTGCTCCAAAAGATGCACTTGTGAACAGCAGAATTGAGTTAAAAGCAGGCGAAAGCTACGATTTATACCAGCTTATTAGCAGATTGGTTGCGGCAGGCTATTCACGAAGCGATGTTTGCGAGACAAAGGGGCAGTTTGCGGTGCGTGGCGGCAGACTTGATGTATATCCTATAAATTATGACTTGCCGTATCGAATCGAGTTCTGGGACGACGAAATTGACACCATGCGAACATTCGACATAGACAGCCAACGCTCTATTGAAAATGTAGAGCTTTGTATGGTTTACCCGTATTCGGAAGTGCCTATATCTGACGAGGTTCGAAGCAATACTGCAAAAAAACTTTTACGCATTGATAAAAAGCTGGCGCAGGGCTTTGAACGCAACGATATTAGCGGTGAGATTTCACGCTTTTTACCCTTGATGTATGAGAACGAATCCTCAATTTTAGATTATTTGCCAAAGGACAGAATTATATTTTTAGATGAGCCAGCAAGGTTGGTTGATAGCTTACGGGCAGAGTATGAGATTTTTGTTGCAAGCGTTGAATCTGTTTTGGAGCAAAGCCCTAACCATACTTTTTTGTGGAAGCTACTTTTCACTCCAAGCGAAGCCATAGGTTTGATAGACAGTGGACGGACAATTATGTTTTTTATGTTCACACAAACATTCAACCAAATCCGACCAAAAGAATTGATTCAGTTCGATGCAAGGAATATGACAAGCTATCACAACAACGAAAATATGCTGTATTCCGACTTGATTTCATACAGGCATAGCGGATATAGGGTTATGATTTTTGCAGGGGAGTACGCAAAGCATCTGCACAGCAATTTAACCTCTAACGGTATTTATGCAAGCTATAGCGAGGTTCCAAAGGTTTCTGATAACGAGTGCGTAATAATCCCTAGGTCGCTGCCGCAGGGCTTTGAATACAGGGAGTACAGATTTGCGGTTATTACCGAAGCTGAGTTGTATTCGCAAAGCTATAAAAAGCCTGTTTCAAAGGCTTCAAAAAAGTCTGCCGCTGAAAGACTTACGGTTGATACGCTGAATGTTGGCGACTATATCGTACATGAGGTGCATGGGATAGGCAAGTATTTGGGCGTAGAAACGATAACGGCTGATTCCAAAACTCGTGATTACATTGTGTTGCAGTATCATTTGTCCGACAAGCTATACATACCCACAGACCAGCTCGACAAGGTTCAAAAATACATGGGCGCTGATGATGGGGCTACCCCTACCCTCTCACGCTTAGGCAGTGGCGAATGGCAAAGAACGGTTAGCCGTGTTAGCAACAGCGTTAAGGCTTTGGCTTTTGATTTAATACAGCTTTATGCAGAGCGAATTAACAAAAAGGGCTATGCGTACTCAAGCGATACGGTTTGGCAAAGGGAGCTGGAGAATTCATTCCCCTACGAAGAAACGCCCGACCAGCTAACAGCCGCAGAGGAGATAAAGGAGGATATGGAATCCCCCAAAATCATGGATAGGCTGCTTTGCGGTGATGTTGGCTTTGGAAAAACCGAGGTTGCATTGCGTATGGCTTTCAAGGCGGCGCAGGACTCTAAGCAGGTTGCGCTTTTAGTTCCCACAACCATACTTGCGCATCAACATTACAACACACTGAAAACAAGGTTTATGGGATTTCCTATTACCGTTGACTATATTTCGAGGTTCAAGACCAAAAAAGAGCAAGACGAAACGCTAAAAAGGCTAAAGGATGGCAGTATCGATATTTTAGTAGGCACACACAGAATGCTTTCAAAGGATGTTAAGTTCAAGGACTTAGGCTTGCTAATAATTGACGAAGAGCAAAGGTTTGGCGTGGGGCATAAGGAGCAAATAAAAGAGCTTAAAAAATCTGTTGATGTTTTAGCGCTTACGGCTACTCCGATTCCCCGTACCCTGCATATGTCCTTAATCGGGATACGAGATGGATCCGTTACTGAAACACCACCCGAAACACGCTAGCCTGTGCAAACCTTCGTTATGGAATACTCTGATACCTTGGCAATAGAGGCAATCAAAAAAGAGGTTGCAAGGGGCGGTCAGGTGTTTTTCCTATACAATAATGTTAGAAATATGGATAGATTTCTTTTGTATCTCAGAAAGCTACTACCCGATATTCGCATTAAGCAAGCGCATGGACAGATGCCAAAGCACGAATTAGAAGCTACCATGCTTGAATTTTTAGAGGGTGAATTTGACGTGCTTTTGTGCAGTACAATCATAGAAAACGGGCTTGATATAGCAAATGTAAACACTATTATTATCTACGATGCAGACAAGTTTGGTTTGTCGCAATTATACCAGCTAAAAGGCAGGGTTGGCAGAAGCACAAGGTTAGGCTTTGCTTATTTTACATTCCAACAAAACAAGGTTTTCACCGAGGTAGCGCAAAAAAGGCTTATGGCTATTCGGGAGTTCACAAAACTTGGCATGGGTCATAAATTTGCGTTGCGTGATTTGCAAATTCGTGGTGCAGGAAACCTATTAGGACCGGAGCAGCATGGGC
>JAAZFD010000125.1 GCA_012511925.1 Clostridiales bacterium | reverse complement strand
GCCTGCAATCTTGAATGCCATTTCAGAGGAGTCAACCTCATGAGTGCTACCGTCAACCAGCGTAGCCTTTAGGTCCACAACCTCATATCCGCCTAAATGTCCAGAGCGCATAGCCTCCAAAATGCCGTTGCTGATAGGCTGTATGTATTCTTTCGGAACAACACCGCCCACAATTTTGTCAACAAATTCATAGCCAGTTCCCGGTTCTTTAGGCTCGAACTCGATTATGCAATGCCCGTATTGCCCATGACCGCCTGTTTGACGAACATACCTGCCCTCGGCTCGTACCTTCTTGGTTATCGCTTCACGATATGCAACCTGCGGCTTGCCAACCTTGCATTCAACCTTGTATTCTCTAATCAAACGGTCTACTATTACGTCAAGATGCAATTCGCCCATACCCGCTATGATTGTTTGACCAGTTTCTTGATCGGTATAGGTTTTGAACGTAGGGTCCTCTTCCGCTAATTTAACAAGCGCCAAAGCCATTTTTTCTTGTCCTGCCTTGGTTTTAGGCTCGATTGCTATTTGAATAACTGGCTCGGGAAACTCCATTGATTCCAACAACAAAGGGTGTTTTTCATCTGTAAGCGTTTCACCCGTTGTGGTGTCTTTCAATCCCAAAACAGCACAAATATCGCCTGCGTAGGCTTCTTCAATCTCTGTGCGTGAATCTGCGTGCATCAACACGATTTTGCTTATGCGTTCACGAATACCTTTGACTGTGTTGTAAACATAAGTGCCAGTTTTTATAGTGCCGCTGTAAACCCTTATGAATGTCAGTTTGCCATATTGGTCTGTCGCAATTTTGAATGCCAATGCCGCTAACTGCGCATCTTTATCCGACTCTAAAATTATTTTGTTCTCGCCCGACAAATCCGTAGCTTCTGTTGGGGGAATCTCTAATGGCGATGGCAAATAATCCACAATCGCATCAAGCAAGGGTTGAACGCCCTTGTTCCTGTACGATGTTCCGCAGCATACAGGCACTAAGGAATTAGCAACAGTAGCCAAACGAATACTCTTCCTTAGCTCATCATTGCCAATCTCTTCACCCTCTAAATACTTCATCATAATTTCTTCATCTGTATCGGCGGCGGCTTCAATTAGATGTATTCTCGACTCCTGCGCTAATTGCAATAATTCGGCAGGAATCTCTTCCATTCTTACATCCTCGCCCTTGTCGTCATAATAGACTTCGGCTTTCATATCCACCAAATCGATTATTCCACGAAAATCCGCTTCCGAACCTATGGGAATCTGAATCGGAACGGCATTTGCGCCCAGTCTGTCCTTTATCATAGCTACGACTCGGAAAAAGTCTGCGCCTGTGATGTCCATCTTGTTCACGTATGCAATTCTTGGAACCTGATAATGCGTTGCCTGCCTCCAAACCGTTTCGCTTTGAGGCTCAACGCCGCCCTTTGCACAGAAAACAGCAACAGCACCGTCAAGCACTCTTAAAGAGCGCTCAACCTCCATTGTGAAATCCACGTGCCCGGGTGTATCGATAATATTTATTTTATTCTCTCGCCAAAAGGTGGTTGTAGCAGCGGAGGAAATAGTTATTCCTCTCTCCTGCTCTTGAACCATAAAATCCATTGCGGCAGCACCCTCATGTACCTCACCTATACGATGTATTTTTCCTGTGTAGAACAAAATACGCTCGGTTGTAGTCGTTTTTCAAGCGTCGATATGCGCCATTATTCCGATATTTCTTGTCTTTTCTAGCGATGTCTGTCGCATAAATTCTCCTTTCAACAAAAGTATATCCCTTTTGTATTTATT
>JAAZFD010000124.1 GCA_012511925.1 Clostridiales bacterium | reverse complement strand
AGGTTAGCTATATCATAGAGAGCGGTTTGTTGGTGAAAGAATCGCATATATGCGCTTTGGAAGGTCGCTTTGGAGCTATCTTTGTGAAATCTTAACCGATAATTAGCAAAGACGGTTGCCCCCGTTATGGGCTTTGAGTGGATTGAAATACTTTTTTCAATCAACAAAGGTGGTACCACGAGTTTTTAGACTAAAACCTCCCTCGTCCTTTGAGATGTGGGAGGTATTTTTTATTTTCGAGAAATTGACTTCTCAATTTCTCGAGCTTGCGAATTTACCTAATTCTGCGGATTCGGGCGGTAAATTCGAGAAGAACCTTTTTCTTACGAAAAAGTTCCGTTTTTGCCGTACACCCCAAAAACGATTGTTGCTATTGGGGTTTATGCCCTCAAACCTAAAAGCTGCAAGCTAATAACGCAAATTTACTCTAAGGAGGTAAAATAAATGGAAAAACAACACGAGATGCCAAAATCCTACGACCATTCAACCGTTGAGGATAGGCTTTATAAGCATTGGGAGGGCTCTGGAAATTCGAGAAGTATCTTTTTCTTACGAAAAAGCTCCGTTTTTGCCGTACACCGCCAAAAACGATTGTTGCTATGGGGTTTATGCCCTCAAACCTAAAAGCTGCAAGCTAATAACGCAAATTTACTCAAGGAGGTAAAATAAATGGAAAAACAACACGAGATGCCAAAATCCTACGACCATTCAACCGTTGAGGATAGGCTTTATGCGCATTGGGAGTCATCTGGCTACTTTGGCGCAACTCCCAACTCAAACAAACCCCCATATTGCATAGTGATGCCGCCGCCAAACATTACAGGTCAGCTGCACATGGGTCATGCGTTAGACGAAACCTTGCAAGATGTTCTGATTCGTTACAAGCGTATGAGCGGCTACGAAACGCTTTGGCTACCAGGCACTGACCACGCATCCATAGCAACCGAAGTAAAAATCGTTGAGCAGATGGCAAAAGAGGGCGTAACCAAAGAGGACATAGGGCGTGAGGGCTTTTTGAAGCGTGCTTGGGATTGGCGCAACACCTACGGCACTCAAATAGTTTCACAGCTACGAAAGTTAGGTGCTTCGTGTGATTGGTCAAGAGAGCGTTTTACAATGGATGATGGCTGTTCAAAAGCCGTTAAACAGGTTTTTATTCAGCTGTATGAGCAAGGGCTTATATACCGTGGAAACAGGATTGTAAACTGGTGTACCGATTGCCAGACTGCAATTTCTGATGCAGAGGTAGAGTTTGAAGAGCAGGATTCGAACCTTTGGCATGTAAGATATGATGCGCCCGATAAATCGTATTCAATAGTTTGTGCTACCACTCGCCCCGAAACTATTTTGGGCGACACAGGCATAGCCGTAAACCCAAATGACGATAGATACAAGCATTTAGTAGGCAAAACCGTTATTATTCCGGTAATAGGCAGGGAAATTCCGATAGTTGCAGACGAATATGTTGAGATTGAATTCGGAACAGGCGCTGTAAAAATCACCCCCTCGCATGACCCGAACGACTTTGAGGTTGGCTTGCGTACTAATTTGCCGCAAATGTGCGTTTTCACTCCCGATGGCTTTGTAAACGAGTTAGGCGGAAAATACAAGGGTTTATCAACTAAGGAATGCAGAAAGGTTTTTGTTGCAGACCTTGATTCTTTCGGCGTATTGGTTAAAACCGAACCCTACAAGCACAATGTTGGCACTTGCTATAGGTGTAAAACTACAATCGAGCCTTTGGTTTCTAAGCAGTGGTTTATTGATATTAAGCCTTTAGCTAAGTCTGCCATTGAAGCGGTTGAAAAAGGCGAGGTAAAGTTTGTACCCGAAAGATACGAAAAAACCTATTTCAACTGGATGAACAATATTAGAGATTGGTGCATATCTCGTCAGCTTTGGTGGGGACATAGAATCCCTGCTTGGCATTGTGATGCTTGCCACGAAATCACCGTAAGCGCAGATACCCCAACCAAATGTAAGCATTGTAACAGCGAAAGCATACACCAGGACCCCGATGTATTAGACACTTGGTTTTCTTCGGGTATGTGGCCTTTCTCTACATTAGGCTGGCCGGAAAAAACAGCAGAGTTAGAGTATTTCTACCCCACTAACACGCTTGTAACGGGCTACGATATAATATTCTTCTGGATTGCACGAATGGTAATGTTCGGCTACCATGTAATGGGTGAAAAGCCATTCGATACGGTTTATGTTCATGGAATAGTTCGTGATGAAATGGGCAGAAAGATGTCTAAATCCCTAGGCAACGGCATAGACCCCTTGGAGATTATCAAAAAGTACGGCGCAGACTCCTTGCGTTTTTCGCTTATAACAGGCAACTCGGCAGGAAACGATATGCGTTATTACGAGGAAAAGGTTAATGCCGCAAGCAATTTCTGTAACAAGGTTTACAATGCAACAAGGTTCGTTCTTATGAATCTGAACGAAAGCGGAGTTGAAAAAATAAACCTTTAAAAATTAGATATTGCCGACAAGTGGATTTTGCACAGGCTCAACGAAGTTATAAAAGATGTTACAAGCAACCTTGACGAGTTTGATTTGAATTTAGCCGCCGAGCGCATATACGACTTTGTATGGTCGGAATTTTGCGATTGGTATATCGAGATGGCAAAGCCGAGGTTGTATGGCGAAAATATCGAGGCAAAAACCTCTGCCATGGCTATTTTGGTTCATGTGCTGGATAATTCGTTCAAGCTGCTGCATCCGTTTATGCCCTTTATTACCGAGGAATTGTATCAGCATTTGCCAAACAGCGAAGAAACGATAATGCAAGCGGAGTTTCCGAAAGTAAACCCCGATTTCGAGTTCGCAAAAGAAGCAAACGCTTTCAACTCAATTATGGATTTGGTACGTAGCATAAGAAATATTCGTACCGAAATGAACGTTGTACCCTCAAAGCGAATTTCGATCGATTTGGTTTATTCCAATTCAAAAGACGAAGAATATTTGAAGCAAGCAACAGCGTATTTTATGAAACTCGCAGGTGCGGAAAGCGTTAATATTCATAGCGATAAGCAAAATATTGCGGATAATTCGGTTTCTGCGATTTCAAACATTGCCGAAGCGTTCATT
>JAAZFD010000123.1 GCA_012511925.1 Clostridiales bacterium | reverse complement strand
TCCCATTACTTTATTGTACTTGTACCAATTTATAACTTTGCCTTGAAATAAACAAACTATGCAGGCTATTCCCTTAAAAAGCAACATTCCAAGCAGGGCAAACAATGCTCCGAAGTAAACAAATTCAAGCTGTCCCATAAGTCCTCCCAAGTTATATTACATTATAATAAAATAATATAATACAAGTTGTATCTATGCAAGCGTTTTGAGTACCAAGATATTCTATGAGTCGTATTTATTTCTTAAAATTTTCCAGTCGCAAAATATGCACAAGTTTTCCGCATTTATTTTACAAATCACTTTTTTTCGCATCCACAGCACAACAATAATCGCATACTTACAATGATATATTACTATCATCAAGGGAGGGTGCAAATGTATATCGAACTCTATATATTTGATAACTTCCTGATGAATTATTTAATTGTTTTGCTGTCGCAAGCGATTTTAGGCAGGCGAGCAAATAAATGGTTGAAGGTTGGAATATGCTTGTTTGCCGCCATATATGCGCTGTTTGCGTACTATGTTCCGATTATGAACCTGTGGGTGTTCAAAATCGTTTTATGCGTAATTATGGCGCTACCCTTTCGCCCAAGGTCTGTGCGTGATGTGCTTTCAAGCGTAGGAGCGGTGTTCGTATCAACCGCATTGATTGGCGGAGCGACATTTGCGCTTGTGTATGCGTTTTCGGGCGATTTTAGGGGCGGTGTGGTATATGCGCCTAACGGAATGCGAGTGCTTTTGTATTCGGTGAGTGTGGGGTTAATGCTTCCTATAATTTTCAGAAAACTTGCAAAGCGGCGAATTAAAGCAAGTATGCAAGTGCCTGTAAGGGTTGTTCACAAGGGAAACGAATGCGAGTTTAATGGAATCGTTGATACAGGCAACCTACTAACCGAGCCACTAAGCGGATTGCCTGTAATAGTGCTGTATTCTCCGCAATTATTAGAGTTTTGCGAGGTAGAAATACCCTATGCCGATATAAGCAAAGCAGGAGTGTTGAAAGCGTTTTTGCCCGACAAATTGTTTATAGACGGAATAGAGGTTATTGCTTTTGTTGCGCCAACCGATAAGGATAAAAATATGCCTTGCCTTGTGCCTGTGCTAAGCATACCACATAAAAATAAAGGAGTAGAAAAAAATGTTGATTCCCCTGCGCCGCCTCTACACTAATTGTAAAAAGCTGATTATGCTTGTGTATAGTCAGTTAGAGCAAGAGAATTCGATTTATTATGTTAGCATGGGTGAAGCCCTGCCGCCGCCTTTGAACAAGGAGGAGGAGGCGCTTACATTCGCCATGCTATCCACAGAGCCTGAGGTCGCAAGGCGCAAGCTAATCGAGCATAATTTACGGCTTGTGGTGTATATTGCAAGGAAGTTCGACAACACAGGCGTTCATATTGAGGACTTAATTTCCATAGGCACAATAGGACTCATAAAGGCGGTAAACACGTTTAATGTCAGCAAAAATATTAAACTTGCGACTTATGCTTCACGCTGTATCGAGAACGAAATATTGATGCACCTGCGAAAATCTGTAAAGCAGAAGTTAGAGGTTTCGCTTGACGAGCCTATGAACATAGACAGCGACGGCAACGAGCTTTTGTTAAGCGATATTTTGGGAACGGAATTCGATGTTGTTAGCCGTGAGTTTGAGGATGAAATAGACAAGGAATTACTACAAAAGGCAATGGAAAAGCTGAATCCGAGGGAAAAGGAGATTGTAACGCTTAGATATGGGCTATATGGGAAAGAGGAGCGTACCCAAAAGCAAGTAGCGGATATGATGGGAATCTCTCAAAGCTATATTTCACGATTAGAAAAGCGGATATTGGGCTTTTTGAAAAAGGAGATTTCGGCTTGCAGGGGGTAGGAGGCAGTGGTTAGAGCTTAAAGCATAGAACTAAGAAATAAGCGATTAGCGGTTACTGTAACTCCAATGTCGTTTTTGCATGCTAACATTGCTTGATAATAATAAATACCCCTATCTTGTTCTTTTGTTACTTTTCTTTTAGAAAAGTAATGGGGTTTGGGGCAACGCCCCAACGTGCCTATTATGTGTGCCGCTCTACGACAGTGCGGTTTTGTGGGAAAATAAAGCATGCTTATCTATTATATAACCTTGTTCTTTTATTACTTTTCTTTTAGAAAAGTAATGGGGTTTGGGGCAACGCCCCAACGTTCCTATCGTTCCTATCGTTCCTCGTCCCCCTCGTGCCTACTCTACCGTTACGGTTTTTGCCAAGTTTCTCGGCTTATCTATTTCGCAGCCACGCAAAGCCGCAACATAGTACGCAAATAATTGCAAAGGCACTATTGCAATAGAAGGTCCTGTCATCTGCGAACACTTTGGCAACCAAACGCAATGGTCGGCTACGCTTTGTAGCTTGGTGTTGCCCTCTCTTGCAAGGGCTATAACCTCTGCTCCACGCGTTCTAACCTCTGTGATATTGGAAAGCGATTTTTCAAACAATGGCTCGTAGGTACAGCTGGCTATTACAAGCGTTCCCGGCTTAATTAAAGAGATTGTGCCATGCTTCAGCTCTCCGCCTGCATAAGCCTCTGAATGTATGTATGAGATTTCCTTTAGCTTCAATGAACCCTCGAGTGCAAGCGCATAATCAAGGTTTCTTCCCAAAAAGAATATGTTTTCGCAGGATTGATACATGCTTGCTAAATGCTGAATATGTTCCTTGTGCTCTAAAATCGATTCAAGCATTGCAGGGATTTCTAAGCATTCGGATAAGTATTGGCTTTCGATTGCTAAGTCGTCTTTTCTGATTCCTAAAATATGCCCTAAAAGCATATAAAGCACTAATAATTGTGCGCTGTACGCCTTTGTTGTGGCTACGGCAATCTCTGGTCCTGCTTGGGTGTAGATAACATCATCGCTTTCAAGTGCAATAATTGATTCTTCAACATTTACGATAGAAAGCGTTTTGGAGCCTAAGGACTTTGCCTTTCTTAGCGCTTGTAGGCTGTCTAAGGTTTCTCCCGATTGGCTTATAATTATTGTAAGCGTGTTTTCGTTTACCAACGGATTCGAATAAATAAACTCGGATGCAATATGCGCCCTTGTGGGAATTCTCAACGCCGACTCGAATAGATTTGCGCCAACAAAGCCGGCATGATAGGCAGAGCCACAAGCCACAATGTAAATATCCTTTACGGTTTTGAAGTAATCGCTTGTGATATTCTTTAAACCAAAGTCGATTTTTGAGTCTTTTGCATACTTGCTTATCGTGTTTCGAACAGCTGTGGGCTGCTGCATCATCTCTTTCATCATAAAATGGTCGTAGCCATCTTTCTCTGCGGCAAAGGCATCCCATGTAATTTTTATAGGAGCAACTTCAACTTCCTCGTTAAAGCGGTCAAGAACGGTTACCGAATCCGCCTTAACTATCGCCATTTCATCATCTTTAAGCCGTATAATATCCCTTGTGTGCTCAAGCATAGCCGAAACATCGGACGCCAACATATTTTTGTTTTTGCAAAGCCCTATTATCAACGGACTGTCCTTCCTTAAAGCTATAATCATATCAGGGTGCTCTGCGAAAATAATCGCCAAGGCATACGTACCCTCTAACAAATTTGTGGCGGTGCGAACGGCTTCAACGGGGTCATGCTTTTCTTGATAATAATACTCTTCCAACTGGACTATAACCTCGGTATCGGTTTGCGAAATGCACTCATAGCCATGCTTGGATAAAAACTCACGCAGCTCGATATAATTCTCGATTATTCCGTTGTGAACAAGTGCGATTTTCTCTGAAAATGACATGTGCGGATGCGAATTTATATCGTTGGGTTCGCCATGAGTTGCCCAGCGTGTATGCCCAATGCCTGCTCTGCAATTACTTAGGTCGTTGAATTTTGTGGAAGCTAATTCAAACAAATCTCGTATCTGACCCTTTGTTTTTATCATGTGAATTTTTTTCTCGCCATTGCTTTCTAAAATAGCGATGCCAGCTGAATCATAGCCACGAT
>JAAZFD010000122.1 GCA_012511925.1 Clostridiales bacterium | reverse complement strand
TTTCGGGTGTTGCCGTAACGAAAGGTGCGTCTGTGGCAAGCGGTGATGGCTCAACATCTGTTGGCGCTGTGCATGCAGATGCAAGTAACACTAATGCGATTAGTAATACTGAAAAGATTTTTTTCATTGATTTTCCCCCCTATGTGTTTTTTAATAGTATATCACACATTTTTTTCCAATCGGGCTATAAATGTGAAATTATTGTGAAATTATACATTGTTTGTATAAAGGGTTTATACCTTATTCACGAATGGCTTCAACCTTTTAGCAAGGTATGATGCTATTGCAATGCTTAACATTTCGCTGGGTATGAAAACTATAAAGCATGTGAGCAATAGTTTTATTATTGTAATCTCTTTGCCTAAATGTATTGTGAATACCACATAGAAATACGGCAAACCTATAATATAAATCGCCGCATAGCCTAATAAAGCGCTTAGGAAGTATGACCAATAGGTTTTTTTCTTGAATCTCTCGATTGCGTAGCCCGATATTAGCGCCGCAAGCCCAAATCCTAATATATAGCCGAATGTAGGCTGCAGCACATAGCCTATTCCCCCGCCCTGCGTGAACACGGGCAGTCCCACTAGCCCTAAAAGCACATAGACTGCCACGGATATAAAGCCTAATTTCGCACCTAAAATCAAGCCGCAAAGCAATACAAAATGCGTTTGCAATGTTATAGGCACTAATATAAACGGAATTTTTATAAAAGCGCCTATGCAGATTAGTGCGCTAAACAACGCACAGAGAATTAGGTTCTTTATTGCAGTTTTTTTCATTGTTTTTGGTTATTTGTTCTCCTTAACCGTAACTGCACCATCTCGCATTGAAAGAATAACGTCCGATTTTTCTGCTATGCTCATATCATGCGTTACGATTATAACACAATAACCTTGTTTGTGCGCTAATTCGCTTAGAATCTGAATTATGTTGTTGCCGTTTTCAGTGTCTAAGTTGCCTGTTGGTTCGTCTGCTAAAATAATTCTTGCCGAAGAAACCAACGCCCTTGCTATTGCCACACGCTGTTGCTCTCCGCCCGAAAGCATGGACGGAAAACGTCTGTGAACGGTATCTGGCAAACCAACTGTTGCGATTTTCTCCTTTGCTCGCTTTTTTGCTTCCTTGCCGCGCACTCCGCATAGCTCTAAGGGGTATGTTACATTTTCTAAAACTGTAAGCAAGGGGAACAGGTTAAAATTCTGATAAATAACCGCTACATCCTGCCTTCTATACATATCTCTGTTCAGCTTTGCAGTTGACTTATCACCGAAAACCACCTCGCCATTTGTTGGAACGTCAAGTCCTGCTATCATAGAAAGAAGAGTTGTTTTACCGCTTCCGCTCTTGCCCACTATTGCGTACAGCTTGCCTCTTTCAAACTCGAAAGATACGTTTTTCACAGCGTCTACATGCTGATATCTGTTTCTGTATGTGTACGAAACATCGTTTAGCTTCAAAATTCCCATGATTTCCTCCCTTAGTCGTTTGACGTTAATATTTTTAGTACGTTAAGCCTGTTCATAGCCATAGCGGATATTACTATACCTGCCATATAACAAGCTACATAGATAGCAATGCTTATATAGTGTTCAAAAACGAATTGTTTAGTGAAAAACAGCGATGCTAAAATTCCGATTGTTGCTCCGAAAATGCAGAGTATTAACTGCTCGGTAAACAGTGTGAAGAATGTTCTTACAGAACCTGCGCCCATGCTTCGCATTACTGCCAACTCCGCCCTCCTGCTCTTTGTGAGCAAGTACGATACCACAAAGCCTATTGCGATTACGAGTGCAAATATAACAGGGTACAGCGCTTCCATGTAGCCTACGTTCTTTTGCAGACCCGAAACGGAAAGAACCAGCGCATTATCGTCAATAGTAATCGATTTTCGAATTTGCCCGATTTTCCCTCGTGAGCCATAACCCGTTTCCTCTAAATATTCTTTGAACTCGCTTATGCTATTTTTGTTTTTAAGCTCAAAGCTCAAGGAATGAATTTGACCGTATGCCATGATGCTCATATCTTTTGCATCGATTTCCTCAAAGCCTATTAACTCGGAAGCATCGCCTTGTGCTTTTTCAACATATACCGTTTGGTATTTGCCTGTTTCTTCGTCGTATCTAAGCTCATACTTGCCTTCGGGTGTATCATAAATGAATTTGTAGTTGATAATATGTGTGCTCAATAGCGGTGCAGGGCAGAAAATGTTTTCTGATGTGCTTTGCTTTGCGTAAATGCATACAATTTTTAACTCGGCTTCATATAGGTCAAAGCCTCCCCACTCGCTTCTCGTTGCGGGGGCAACCCTGATAGTATCGCCAAGCTCTAAGCCATATTGCATAGCAAATGACGATGATACACCGCATACATATTCAATTTCGTTGAATACGGAAGCATCATAGCCCTCTGCAAACGCCATTTTTGGCTCGTTGGCAAAGAATAACTCTGGTGCGGCATAAATATTGTTTGTGAACACCAATTTGTCCCACATAAATATTTCTGCCATTACCCTTTCGTAGGCAAAAGAATCTTGCGGAGGGATTGACAGTTTATCGGTGTCTAAGAAAGTAGGATTGCCATCCTTGTCAAGATATTGATCATTATAGTAGCCCAACATTTTATAACGCACGCTAAATGAGAAGTTTGCAGATTCAACAAAATCGGTTTCAATTATATCCTGCGCCAAATCACCCGAAAGCAATAATCCGTCAACCTGCCGTCCGTCTATCGATGTGAAGTATGCTCGCACAGGTATTGTATCGTACAGCGTATCGATTTTTGCCTTATTGTCGGATAACATACTTGCATAGATGATTAAAAGCAAGACTAATACGGCTGAAACGATTGGAACTATTACACTTCTTCCCATGCTTCTGAAAATAGATACAAAGCTGTGGTGTAACACTCCGAAGAACCTGCGCATCTTTGCTGATGCAGTTTTGTATTCGTCGAACCTGTCAAAATTCAAGGTTGCGTTTATAAATACAAGGCAAATCAATATAAGTAAGGCAAAAACCGCTCCGCCACAAATGATTGCATAGCGATAATCGGAAGCAAAACTTACTTTGAAATCAACATTGCCAGAGCCAATGTAAAGCAGGCTGTAACGCATATCGAGAGCGTTGTTTTTCTCGGCTGCTTCGTATGCACTTTGTATGATTCTATCGGACATGAAATGCCCTACCGTTGCACCCAAGGCGATTGAAATCAACGCAAGCACCAATACGGCGAGGAATAAATAGCTTCTTGCACGTTTTACCCCTGCTCCCAATGAGAGCATTGTTTTAATGTTTGATTTATGCTTTGTTATGAACATATACGCAAACAGGAATAGTATGGCAACGCAACAAGCCGAGGTTGCTATTAGCAAAATAAGAGCGGTTTCCCGCATCGCCTTTAACGGTTGTGCAACGCCCATATAGCCTTGGTCGTAAACGGTTGTGGACATTCTCGATTCTAAAAATGGCTTGATTTCCTCTAAGAATTCCATGCCGTAGCCGTTTTGAATCACAAAGCGACCCAGCTTGTATGAGTTTGCCATTTGAGGAAGCCATGACTCGTTGCCCGTTTTGGGAATGTAAACGTTTGCATACATATCGTTTGTTGACTTATAAATGCCTACTATCTTGTAGTCGGCTGAATGGTCAAAGCCCATAGGCGCCCAATAGCTATCATAATAGCCTGCAGAATTTTTAGCATAGTGCAAATCTATGTGTAGCTTGTCCCCTATTGACAGCTTCATTTGCTTCGCCATCATATCGCTTATTATCACAACATTGCTACCATCTGATTTTTCGTATGCTTTGCCTTCTGTGAAATATGTTTCGCCTTGGTGGAACTCGGGTAGGGTATCAATATCATCGGTAACTGTAACCGGAACGGAATTATTTTGCGCCTCGTAGGTTGCAATAATCTGTTGCCATAGAACTGCAATATCAAACCTGCTGAAATTGCCCCATTGCCATTCATCTTTATTTGGCTCTTCATCTAAGAGTTTCATCGCCGAATAGGGATAAACCCTACCCCCAAGCATCAAACCAAAATAATCACGACTGGAACCAAAATGGCTATAGAATGCCTGTGCAAATCTATTATATTCATCATCGGTAATCAGTTTGGTATCATAACTGCTTGTAATGAAGTTTTCGACCCCGGTAAACGAAAACTTACCATGTGCCACATACTTTGAGCCTTCTCTTAGTCCAACCCAATACATTACATCTTGAAGGTTTTGGAGCCTAAAAATAAGCCCATCGACTCTAGGTTCGTATGCATAATATGTTTTTAGAAGCATACATGAGGCGTAGTTTTCTTCCTCATTTATTCTTATAACTTGGAACTGAATTATCGAGAAATCCTTATACGGTTTTGCTAAAGCCTTCATTGTGAAATCGGCTATTGTACCTCTTATATTTAACGCAGGCTCATAACTTAATACATAGGGCGCATCATTGAGTTTCTCAAAATCGTATTTTTCGATTAGATTTACTAATGTAGCATCGTATAGACTAACATCTGGATAGTTTTTACCCATGTACTCTAAGGTTGCTACTGTGTCGAACTTCTCATCTGCTTCTTTTAATAGGTTTTCGCTGGTTAGCTTCATGTTAGTTCCTAAAATCATCAATGAGGTTACAACGGCAAGCAAAATTAAGAACAGAATTGTCCGAAAAGGTGTTCGCATTAAGCCCTTAAGGCTATACTTAAATATCATATTGCCCCCCTAAATTACACGTATATTATAATTATATTGTATTATGAAAACTTTGTCAAGTAAAAGATAATGGAATTGTTGTTCTATATTATTCGAATCGGTTGGAAATCAATATAGTCCGCAGAGCAAAGCATATATTTTACGCCGTTTCGCTCACCCTCAAATCCTAATTTGCAGGATTTGCCGTGTAAATGGGCATATACTACGGTATCTACCTCGTATTTTTCTAATAGCTCTACGAAGCCCGAAATTACTTGGTCGTCAAAAAGCGGTGGAAAATGCAGCATGGCTATCTTTGTTTTATTTTCCTGAGCTGTTTGCAAGGACATCTCAAGCCTTATTAGCTCACGCTTATAAACTCGCTCGTCTGATAGGCAATAGCCAGCGCAGGAGGGAATAAGCCAGCCCCTTGTGCCAACGAAGGAATATTCGCCAAAAACTATTGAGTTGTTTTGCAGAAAGTGAACATTTTTATATTTAGAAAAAGTGTTTTTTACCTTGTTGTATGATGCCCACCAATAGTCATGATTGCCCCTTATGAAAATCTTTTCACCTGGTAAGGATAAGATTTCGGATAGGTCGTAAAGTGCATTCTCAAGAGTCATAGCCCATGAAATATCGCCGGGGATAAGCACAACATCATCGTTTGTAACGATATTATTCCAAGCGGTTTGAATCTTTTCGGCATGGTTTTTCCATTCCGCACCGAAAATATCCATAGGCTTATCATGCTTTGACAGGTGCAAATCCCCTATTGCGAATATATTCATTAATACTCCTTCTAATGTTATCGGGGGCTTGTGGGGTTCTTTTTTGTGGGACGAATTCTAATTAAATCGTTTTCGAGTTCTTCTTCGTTTCCTTCGTTTTCTTCGTCATCTTCGTCTGAATCATAATGAAGCGAAACAATGTCATCGCTTTCATCTTCAAACTCTTCTTCACCCTCTATATCTTCTTCGTCTTCCTCGTCCTCATCTATACCTAAGGTACGAGCGAAAACATCAAGCTCAGTTTCGGGGATTATATCCTCGTCATCCTCAACATCGATTTCGATTAGCTCTGGCTCGATATCTATATCGTCAATATCCTCTTCGTCCTTTAACCGTAGAACAGGCTTAATGGGTCTTTCCGTCTCCAAGCGCTTGCTTAGCACCTTATCGTGCAAACAAGACACACACATATTCTCACCACGCACAACAATATTTTCTTTACATGCAACACATATTTGCTCCTCTTGGACTTCAACTTTTCTTCTTCCACGTGCGCAAACATCACATATATCTTTTTCGAAAGGAATATAATTAAGTTCGCAAATGGGGCAGAGTTTTAAACCCATGTTCCAACACCTCTAATATGTTATTTTTTAGCTATCCAATAGCATGTATAATATTATAGTTAAAAACTATTCGGAATCAATATCTTTTGTGCATTTTTGCACAGTATCTCCGATAATTGCACCTATTCTTTTTAATAGCGTTTCTCTGCCCGTTTGAGTTTCAGATGAATATGCCAAAGCATAGGGTGGTGCACCCAAACTTTTAGCGACCATGTTTGCCGCATTTTGCCTTTTTGTGAAGGCAAGTTTGTCTGCCTTTGTGGCAACTATCGTAAACGGTATGCCGTAGTATATTATCCACTGATACATTTGTTTATCCTCTACAGTTGGTTCATGTCTTATGTCTAAAAGCAGAAAAATATGCTTAACTCGCCCAGAGGATAGGTAATCCTCTAAAAGCACAGACCAGCGTTCCTTTTCTTTCTTTGAGGTTTTAGCAAAGCCATATCCCGGTAGGTCAACCAAGTAGAATTCATCGTTCACCAAAAAATAGTTTATATGACGGGTTTTTCCTGGGGCTTGCGAAACCTTTGCGAGCTTAAAGTTATTGCATAGCGAATTTAGCAGGGAGGACTTTCGTACATTCGACCTGCCTACCATGGCTATTTCCATTGCAAACTCTTCTGGGACGGCGCTACTCGATACCGCACTCATAACAAAGGTTGTGTTTTTAATCGTGTACTCTTCCATTTTCCCTCCCCTATATTTTTTGCATTGCTATTTTAACAGTATGCATTTAGTTTTGCAACTGAATAAGGCTAATATTTTAAAAAATAAAAAAGCGATACGTTTCCGCACCGCTTTTTCTATCGTATCGAGATTATTTG
>JAAZFD010000121.1 GCA_012511925.1 Clostridiales bacterium | reverse complement strand
TGTGGTATTTGTTGTTGGCGGACGCGCAGTGCGCGCCCCTACAATAGGGGTGCGTAATTGATTCAGCATTAAGCATTACCACAGGTGGATTTTTCTAAACACATTACAGCTTTTCCATTTTTGCGTTTTGCGGTAAAAACATGCTTTTGTGCTTGCTTTTGTAATTTGTATTTTGTGTGGTATTTGTTGGCGGACGCGCAGTGCGCGCCCCTACAATAGGGGTGCGTAATTGATTCAGCATTAAGCATTACTGCAGGCGAAATCGTGCCTTATTTTGCGTTCTGCCTTCTGCATTTTGCATTACTGAATAGCAGTTGCCTACTATTCAGTATCAGCTTTTTCTTCCTCAATCAGCTTAATAATAACCTCGATAACCCTATTATTATCGGTTTTTGTTACCGTAACCAACATATTTTCATACTCAAAGAAATCGCCCTCGGCAGGGATTCTGCCCAACTGCTCCATAACCCAACCGCTTATAGTCGAAGAATCGGTTTCGTCAAGCGGCATATCGAAGTAGTCAAACAGCTCCTCAAGGTCGTAACCACCCAATACTTGGAATGTGTTTTCAGAAATTTTAATAAACTCCTCCACAACCTCGTCATGCTCGTCCCAAATATCACCCACAAGCTCCTCGATTATGTCCTCCATAGTTACTATGCCAGCAGTTCCGCCAAACTCGTCGATTACTATAGCCATATGCGCTTTCTCTAACTGCAATTCCTTTAATAAATTGCTAATCTTAATCGTTGGAGGCACATATCGCACAGGCTTTATTATCGATTCCAAAGGCTTGTGCTTGTGCAACACCATGTTATAAAAGTCTTTTTGATGAATAACCCCTGTTACCATGTCAACCGAATCATGATACACAGGTAAGCGTGAGTACCCGGTTTCTATAAAAACCGTTTCGATTTCCTCGTTTGTAGTTCCTATCCGTATCGCCTCAATATCCACTCTCGGAGTTAGAATATCGCCTGCCTCCAAGTCGTTAAATTCGATTGCAGAGCGTATAAGCTCGCTTTCCTGCTCGTTTATGCCGCCCTCTTGCTCAGCTTCCTCAACGATTGTCAAAAGCTCTTCTTCCGTCATTCGTCTGTCCTCGTCTGACTTGAAAATCAACCCTAACAGCTTCTTCCACATAGAGAAAAAGAAGTTTATAGGCGTTAGAATTATCATTGTGAATCGAATAAAAGGTGCGATTGCCATTGCGAACCTCTCAGGGCTTCGCCTTGCAATAGTTTTTGGGCTAACCTCTCCAAACACCAAAACAACAACGGTAACAACTACGGTTGAAATGGTTGCGCCTGTAATCGGGAAGATTTTCAAAAAGAACACCGCTGCTATTGAAGCTAAAGTAATATTTACGATGTTGTTAGCCACAAGTATTGTTGACAAAAGCATATCGTAGTTTTCTAATAGCTTAAATGTCGAGTCTGCGTGCTTTGCTCCCTTTTCGGAAGCGTTTTTTAGTCTTGAACGGTTCAATGACGTATAAGCCATCTCCGTTGCAGAGTAAATAGCAGACAATGTAACCAGAATTATCATTGCAATTATTTGCAATTCCATAAAGTTAAAATCAACTCCTTAAAAATAATGCGTGAAATCAAGAGCATAAGCTCATATCTAACAATCAATTCTATTTCATTTCAAAAAAGAAGAATAAGATAAATAGGCTGCACACAGAATGCGTTTTACAGCTGAGTAATTCAAGTAAATGTTTATAAATGAGTAAATAGATTTTTTCCTCTTATTATGAACGCAAAAGTTGCGTATAAGGGGGTCCTCGTCCATTACATTTCCTTTCCATGCGAACAGCTATACATTCGCATAGGAGAATTATATCACACAGTTTTTCTGCTTTCAAGCCAAATACGCATAAATAGCTCGATTTAGTTTGAAGCTACGGTTTTTTCGTGCTATAATTACAATAATCGCATGGGAGGGAATAATGAAGGGCAGAATAAACTCAGGCAAGTACAGAAAAAAATACAAACCAAAGAGCTTTTCTCGTAGCTCTTATCGCTCGTATTCAGGCTCAAAGCTAACGATTATTATCGCATTGTCCCTGTTTGTTTTCGTGTTCTCAATCGTATATTTTGTGTTGCCACCATTGCTTTTGCAAAAATTCGATATCGTATTCGTGCCGCCCTATCTAAAAGAACCCACCCCCACGCCAACGGTTGCGCCAACCCCCACTCCCGACCTCTATAAGGATATAAACTTTTCCGAGTTACAGCAGGAGGTAGCCGTTGCCGCCTCGCAATACTCATGGTTTGGCGACCCCTATTTCTACGAAAAATCGCTTATGTTCACAGGCGGAGAGCTTGTTTCGGGTTCTGCTCGAATGACTACGCTTTTCAAATACGACACCGAAACCAATAGAGCACAACGCCAAAGCGTGAAATTAAACAACTCTCACTTTTTATATCCTGTTTTCAACGATACATTTATAGTCTATCTCGATGCTAAGAATGATGGCGGAGGTGAGATTATTGCACACAAGTTTTCGGATAACTACCAAAACCCTATACTCGTAAAAACCGTTTACACCGGACAGCCAATGCTGTTTTTAGACGGAAATTATTTAGCGTGGACAGAGCGCACAGGCTCGAACATGGATAAGCTGTTCGTATGCGACCTAACTACGCAAGAAACGGTTGCCGTTCAGATGTTCGAAAGAGGCTCATACTACGGCACTTCCAAGCCCTATATCAAAAACAGCTTGCTCGTATGGGCAGATGCAGACGGTGAAACGGCTTCAGGCGCAATTACAAGCCAAATATGCGTTATGGACATTAAAACAGGCAAGCTAACAACCCATAAGCCCAACACTTATGTTCACGACCCCAAAACAAACGGCAACGAGATTTTTGCGTGGCTTGACGGCAATCACGGTCCTGCTACAAAGCTGTATTTTATGAAAGACCAAGCAACTCCCAAGATTATTGACGAGGGCGTTGTTGACTTCTACATGGACGAAGATTTTATAACATACCAGAAAAACGAAAGCATTTTTTTGTATTTGATTAGCACAGGCAAAACTGTAGAATTAACTACGAAAACCCAGTACGCTCAAATTTGTGGCGCATCAGCAGGCATCGTTGCGTGGATTGATGTTACAAGGCGTGATGTTGATGTTCTCAAATACGCATATATCCCAAGATAATGGCAAAACAAAAAAACACAATATTTTTATGTAATGATTGCGGTGCAGAAAGTACAAAATGGCTCGGCAAATGCCCCTCCTGCGGCGCATGGAACACTCTATCCGAATATAATCCGCCAAGCGTTCAAACAAAGGGTGTAATCGCTCCCACTGCTCAAAAAGCGGTGAAGCTATCCGAAATAAATTCAGACCCCAAGGTTCGAATCGACACAGGAATAGGCGAGCTAAACAGGGTTTTGGGCGGTGGACTTGTTAGCGGAATGGCGGTGCTGATAGGTGGCGACCCGGGCATAGGCAAGTCAACGCTTTTATTGCAGGCGGCTTCTAATCTCACGAAAAACCACAAGGTTTTATATGTAACAGGCGAGGAATCTGCATCTCAATTAAAGCTAAGAGCACAGCGTTTAGGCGCATCGTCTGAAATGTTGATTTTAGCTGAAACAAACCTCGAGGTTATTCTTTCGCAGGCACAAGCACTCAAGCCCGAATGCTTGATTATCGACTCCATACAAACCATTACAAGTGAAAACACATCAGGTATTTCGGGGAACGTTTCGCAAATAAGGGAAGCCACAGCACAGCTTATGCAGTACGCAAAAAGCACGTCAACAATCGTGTTCATAGTCGGTCATGTTACAAAGGTTGGCGCATTGGCAGGACCCAGAATGCTTGAACACATGGTTGACACCGTATTGTATTTTGAGGGCGACAGGCATGATTCGTTCAGAATTTTAAGAGCGGCTAAGAACAGGTTTGGCTCTACCAACGAAATTGGCGTTTTTGAAATGCGAGACACAGGAATTTGTGAGGTAGCCGACCCCACTTATATGTTTGTTTCCGGAAACTCTAAGCTATCCGGATGTGCCGTAACTGCAACCGTAGAGGGTACTCGCCCCATGTTGGTTGAGCTGCAAGCGCTTTTATCGGATAGCCCATTCAACAACCCTCGCAGAATGGCAACGGGCATTGACAGCTCAAGGCTTATAGTGCTGTTGGCGGTATTAGAAAAGAAAGCAGGGCTTAAGCTATTTAACAAGGATGTTTATGTGAATGCAGTTGGCGGAATGCGCCTTGACGATAGAGCAAGCGATTTAACCGTTGCGCTGTCTATTGCATCTGCTTATAACGATACCCCTTTGCCCGAGCATACAGCCGCAATGGGCGAAATTGGACTAACAGGCGAGCTACGCCCCATAAGCCGTGCCGATGTGCGAATAAATGAGTGCGTAAGGCTTGGCTATAACAAAATCATTCTTCCTAAATCTTATTTTGGACTTACAAATCTTCCGAAAAATGTTCAACCGATATTCGCAGAAACAATATTTGAAGCTATAAAACTGGTGATAACGCATACTTAGGCAAGCAGATTGTAGGGGAGGATTCCATATCCTCCCGAAAGCAAACCAATTTTTGTCTTGAAATGCGCAAGTATCTATTGTTTCTTATAAAAACAGTCCTCTTCCCACTTCAATGCATTTTTGTCTATGTATTCCCATATCTCTTGATATTTCTGTTCATTGCGTATAATATGGTCGTGAAAAGACCGTTGCCATATACGTTTTTCAAAAGGCGGTAATACTCCCTGTTTGACTAATTTGATGTATTCTACGGTAGAATGACGTTTAAATGCTTGAACAATTTCTGATATCGTATGTGCAGATTCCGCTTGCCCAATGAAAATGATTGCGTGAAAATGGTTTGGCATTATAATATATTTTTCGCATATAGACTCTGAATACTCTTCGATTGTTTGGTTGAATGTAACATCAATCATTCGGGAGGATATGGAATCCTCCCCTACATTACCAAAAAGTATTTCACGATTATACGTGCATATCGTAATGAAGTAAGCTCCGTTTTTGCTATAATCGTATCCTTTTAGTCTGTTTGGTTTTCGTTTCAATAATTTCATATTATAAGTATTATATTTTGTTTCTGAATAAAAAGCAATTACTTATTGATTCTCTACTACATGAAACCCTTTATTTATCAAAAGAAAAGAAAATTGAATTGTCGCAGGTTTGTGGCTCAATACGGCGTATGCTTATTGCATCTGTAAAAACGATAAAACAGAAAGATTAAGATATTTACCCCTTGCCCTTACGTTCTGCCTAAGGCAACGCACCAACATTAACCCGTCCATCGTTCCAAATTCGCCGCGGGCGAATATCACTGGTTTTTGCAGAAAACCAATATCACTATTTTTCGCAGAATAATAATATCATTGCCGTTAGGCAATATCATTGAGAGGGCATTTTTGGCGTAGCCATAAAAAATGCCCTCTCCTTTTGGGAGGGGGCAATTTTTTAATTAGTTCGCATTGAATCGTGGAAACTCAACGCATTATAACTTTTCCGAAAAATTACGCAATAGGTACGTAGATGTGTACTGATACGGGGATAAGTGCCAAAGCGGGGTTAGCAGCTAAAGGAGTGCCTATTTGTTTTTCAACAACAACAACTGAAACATTGGGTGCATCGGGTATAGTAGTACCTGCCTCGAAACCTGCAGGAAATTCTACAGGTGTGCCAGTAACTGCAATCTGTCCATTGGTGAATGTGAATGTGTGAAGCTTCTTAGCTTTTTCTACGATGAACATTGTGCCGTCTTGAACTGTAACACCAGCGTCGTCGGATGAGGTGTTAGCAAGGTAAGTTGCGAGTGCGCCTCTTGCGTCGGAAAGAGCGGATTTAGCGTTTGCCTTCTCGATGATGTTCGAGAATGCGGGAATTAAGATTGCTGCGAGTACGCCGATAACAGCGATAACGATGATGAGCTCAACGATTGTGAAGCCCTTGTTTGTCTTTTTCATGTTTTTTCTCCTCTCGAAAAAATAAATTTTAGTTTGTTTCTGTTAGGTTTCAGCACCAACAAATATGAGTTTCTTTCCAGTAAATCTTGCGATTTTGTGAAAGTCCACGAAAACCATTTTTGCTAACCGCTTTACCTTACATTCACTATAATACTCTATTAAAATTCTCTTGTCAATACCTTTTTTAACTTTTTTTATTATTTTCGGTGTTTTTATTTAATTATTTGAGAGCAGACTGATTTTTGATTTAATTTTTATTTTAATTTATTTGAAGATTGCCATTATAACGCACAATTTGGACATTTTTTTATGTTTTGCTATATTTTTTGGTTACAAAGCTTACTTTTGGAATAGCACATATACTATTCTTTCAAGCAAAGCAGCTGAACAGTTATCATTGTCTTAATTTGTTGCTCTGTTTTGATAACGATATTATTGCACTTTTTAATAGCTTAATTGTGAAAAAGCCAAACAAACAAAAAACGATAGCCAAATAATTCTAAAATAGATGCGTTGTACTAAAATTGATTACGTGTTGTGTTTAATCCGCTTTAATTGTTACAACCCACAGGCATAAAAAATTTATGCGTAGCGAGAGTGCTTGGGTGTGAAATTAGAATGTAAAAGGCTAATACAAGGCTTGTGTTTGGCAGGCTACCCATGCGCCTGCATCTGAGTTCACCACAAGCGTTACTTTGCGTTCTGCATTATTTAATAATACGTTTTGTATTATAAGTATGTTGGCTGGCCACCAACCCATTCCCCCTTACATGAAGGGGAGTGCGAGCGAGGGTTGCATTATCACACACGTTATCGTGATTTATTTTTTGGTTATAGAATCGCAGCATTTGCATTCACTGCAGGTTGTTTCACGGTTAAACATGTGCGTTCTGTATTTTTTATTATTGAAGGTGCGTTCGTTCCAAATTCGCCGCAGGCGAATATCACTGGTTTTTGCAGAAAACCAATATCACTATTTTTCGCAGAAAAATAATATCATTGCCGTTAGGCAATATCATGGAGAGGGCATTTTTGGCGTAGCCATAAAAAATGCCCTCTCCTTTTGGGAGGGGGCAATTTTTTTAGTTATTTCGCATTGAATCGTGGAAACTCAACGCATGATTCATCAATCCTACAAATTACGGAGTGGGAGTAGTAACAGTTGTGGGAACGAAGATGAATACTGAATCGGGGATAAGAGCTCTATGAGCAGTATCAGCATCAATCGCCCATGAAGTTGTGTGTGTGTCTGCACCGTCAACAACAACTACGTCATCGGGTGCAGTAGGTGTGTCAAGAACGTCGCCTGTGTATGCTGCATTATAGGGAGCTTTGAAAACAGTGATTTGGCCATCTACGAATTTGAACTCGTGGATTTTCTTTGCTTTTTCTACGATGAAGAAAGTGCCGTCTTTAACTGTAACACCCTCGTCGTTGGATGAGGTGTTTGCGAGGTAAGTTGCGAGTGCGCCTCTTGCGTCGGAAAGAGCGGATTTAGCG
>JAAZFD010000120.1 GCA_012511925.1 Clostridiales bacterium | reverse complement strand
TACCTATGCTGTCTCTTACATGGCTTGCGTTCACAAAAAGACCTAAGTCGCCCTCTACGGTACGCTTTGCAAAGGGTTCCGGGGCTGTTTGAATTACTGAAATCGCTTCCGACCCTAAGGACACCGAATGCACATCTGTGGTTGCACCGCCGATATCCAACACCATTAAATCGCCGATTTCCTCGTATAATAGCTTTGCCGCTTCCATAACTGCGCCAGGAGTTGGAATTATAGGACCACCTACCATGTCCCTTACATGCTCCATACCGCTTGCCTTTACTATATGCTCTTCAAATACATCGTGTATTTTTCGCCTTGTGGGTTCGATATTTAGCACATCAAGTTTCGGATACACATTTTCAACAATATAGCATGGCACATTCGCATCCTTAAAAATTTCTGCCACCATTTTTTGATTTTGCACATTGCCAGCATAGATTACAGGAGCTGAAATTCCGCTTTTTGCATTTAGCCTTGAATTATGCAGGGCACATTCACGCTCGCCATAATCCGTTCCGCCTGCTATTAGAATTAAATTGGGGGCAATATCTTTTATTTCTTGTATGTCCTCTTCCTTTAGCTGCCCTGCTGTGGCTAATTTTACGATTGCGCCTGCACCTAAAGCCGCCGCATGAGCCGCCTTAACAGTCATGTCATATACAAGCCCATGCACACACATTTTTAAGCCGCCTGCGGCTGATGAGGTTGCGAACATTTCTTTTGGCTCTATTTTTTCGCCTAAGGTATTTTCTAAGTCATGAAGCGCATTGTTTAGACCGATTAGCACATCGCCCTGCAAAACAGAGGTATCTGCTACGCCCTGACCTATGAAAATGCACTCGCCCGAAATATCATCGAATGCGTTAATAATCGTTGTTGTTGAGCCTATTTCTGCTACTGCTAAATCAATCTTCATATAACTCTCCTATGCACCGTAAACCAGACCTATGTTTTTATAAAGCGGAGCACCTAAGTAGAGGTTTTTTATAATCCCTAAATTCTTGCCCTCCGACAAGAACAAAACGCTGTTTATATAGTGTACCTCTGTTAGCGAATTTACTATTCCATAAATGATTAGCCTTTCGCTTACATCGCCATCTACAATAGCGTGCTCGTTGTTTATGTATTTGTCGAACATATCATAAAACTCTTGGCTTAGGTTTAGTACGCAAACTCCGTTGTTTACATAAATATCAAGTATATACTCTTCCTTCATACCACGAAATATGCTGCCGTTCTCTACAGAGCTTGCAAAATATGTACCCAAATAGTCCTTTAAGTAGCAACAGGCAAGCCCCTTATTGATTGTGATGCTGCGCGCGCTTAGCACATCGTTTAATAGATACGGATAATAAACCTTTGTTGCATTGCCTATCTTGTAGGCGTAATCCTTGCGCTGTATGGTTGCGGAATCCTCACCAAAAATAATCGTTACATAATGTAGGTTGGGAATATAGCCCGTCAGCGTTAGCGTTATGCCTGCTCTTAGCATTTCAAGGGTTACATCGTTTAGGTTGCCGTTAACCGATATTGAAACATTCTGTTTGCCAGAATGTTGGTTGATTGTTATCTCTATAATTTCTATATCTGCGGGCAAAAGCTCGTCATAAAGCGTAAGAAAACGCTCTAATACCACGTTTACAAGCTCTTTGTCTGTAGCTGCGTTTTTAATTACTATGTGCTGCTTGTTGGCCAAATAATTACCGCTTTTGTCCGGCACATAAATAACGCAATTAGAGGTGTAGGGCGAATCCTCGCTTAAATCCTTGTAGGCGGTGTAATCCCTTATAGTCTCTGCAATATGCTCGGAAAGTTCTCCGTTAGGCATTGAGGCATATCCAACAGGGCAAGCCTGCTAGCTAGGCACAACTCCGTTTATATACACGTTTACCGCATTTACTCCGAACATCTCTAAGTTTGCCAAAATCACAGCTTGGGTTTCTAAGTATTGCTTAATTGCGGATGCGCTGTTTGAAATGAACTCGTCGCCCTCAAAGAAAATATTTGCAACTCCATCTGAAACCTCAATGTCGGTTAGCGAGTAGCTTTTGTTAATAGGATTTCTGTGATAATCGTAGTTAGGC
>JAAZFD010000119.1 GCA_012511925.1 Clostridiales bacterium | reverse complement strand
GTGTGTACCATGCCATATGCTTTCTGAGTTCAACGAGCGAGCGTTCACCCTTCAATTCTAAATGAAGCCTTGCATGGTGCTTTGCAACCTCAATTCGCTGTGAAATCGTAGGCGGATTGTAACTTTCACCATTCAATGCAGCCTTTACCTCGCAGAAAATAAACGGATTGCCAAAGGCTTTTCTTCCTATCATAATCCCATCGCAGTTAGTTTGATGCAATAATTTCTTAGCACTTTCGCCCGAAACCACATCGCCATTGCCTATTACGGGAATTTTTACGCTTGCCTTTACCTTGGCGATAATCTCCCAATCCGCAAGCCCAGAATACATTTGCTCTCTTGTTCTGCCATGAACGGTTACTGCTTTTGCTCCTGCACCCTCTGCCATTTTTGCGAACTCTATTGCGTTGATAGTTTTATCGTCTATGCCCTTTCGAAACTTTACCGTTACAGGCAGTGGGGAAGCGTTTGAAACGGCGGAGATTATTTTTTCTGCTAATGCTATTTCACCCATCAAGGCACAACCCGAAAGATTCGAAATGATTTTAGGCGCAGGGCAACCCATATTTATATCTATTAGGCTTATTTGATTTCCAAACTCAACGAAAAGCATTTTGGATATATCCGCCATAACTTGTGGTTCAGAGCCGAAAATCTGCACACCGAAAGGCTTTTTCAGCAGAGAAGATACAGACAACAGCCGAAAGGATTTCATATTCTTATACGAAAGCCCCTTTGCGCTAACCATTTCACTGTACGAAAAATCTGCACCAAACTCTGTGCAGATGATTCTGTAGGGCAAGTCTGTAACACCTGCCATGGGCGCAAGAATTACGGGGATTGTATTGGTTTTTAAGCTCAGAATACTGTTTAATTCCATTATGATGGAGTTGGGTTTGGTTTTGGGGTTAGCAGGCTCATATCAGGGGTTGCTTGTTCGTCCTCGGGTGGGTCAACCTTTACAGTTATTATATCGGTTATGTACCAGCGGTTTTGAGATTTAATGCAGGTTACAACGTATTGTGCCGAAGTCCATTCGGGAACTGCGGATTGCGGTGCATCGGGGTTCGCCGTGCCTGTAATTGAGGGAATGCGCTCGGTAACAGTCATTGTGGCTGTTGTGTTCCAAGGCCAAATATTTACGGAATTAACGGTTAAGCGATAGTCGTAATTCGTTATGTCGTAGTGTTTATATACGTTGTCGTATAACTCGTTATCGTTATCCATGTATTCGGTAGAAAAATACTCGTACATCTGGTTTATGTCGCCATCGCCTAAGATGCAGGCAGCACGAAGCGTTACACCCTCGGTTACAACAACATAAATGTTGGCGGCATGCATAGCGGCTAAAAAGCTGAACAATGCAATCAGCACTATCACAATGAGTATAATAACGGTTCTAAGAACAAACCACGACAATCTGCGTGGCACAGTATAGGGATTTGATTTTAGCCTTTTCTTTTTCTTGTTAGCCATAACGCCCCAATTAAAAATTATTCTTTGAGTATGATAGCACAGATGTTTCTTTTACGCAACTTGTGGGGGAAAAAATTTAGGGGAGAATTGCTTTCACCCCGAATTTTAATGAATGATGTTGCCCGAAATTGCAGAAATAGAACTTAGTGGTTAGTGGCTGATAATCTAGCCTAATTATTCATTAATCATCAAAAATGGGAGGATATTGAATCCTCCCCTACATTGTTTCGTTTCTGCTTTATGCAATTTTTTCCCGTAACCACTGGTTGCCCCTACAAAAAATGCTCAGATATTCAACTTCTTCTCCATATAGTTTTTTGTTAGGAAGAAGCAGGTTATTGCGATAATCATGTTTAAGAATATCGTAATCATAAACATCTTGAAGTTATCAAAACCTGCACCCAAGGGAAGTGAAATCATTACTGCTGTAAAAATTTGCGTAACTATTCCTCTTGCTATGTTAAGTCCAAAAATCATTCCGATTGAAGCTATTACCTTGTGCTTTGTAGCGGAAATCGAGCCGATACAGATTGCAAGATACACCATAAATATTGTTGCAAACATATCCGAAATCATAACCAAGCCCAACCATAACCAGAACCATCTGAAAAAATCTACGCCAAAGCCAGCTAAGAATTGTTGCTTGATTTGCTCAAACACCATTTTGATTTGTGCCCATG
>JAAZFD010000118.1 GCA_012511925.1 Clostridiales bacterium | reverse complement strand
GCTTTATGCAACAATCACTTGAAAAAGCAAAGGGCGATGATGAAGCTATGATGATAGATGAGGATTTCTGCTTGGCACTTGAATACGGAATGCCTCCAACCGGAGGTATTGGAATAGGCATAGACAGGCTTGTTATGTTGCTAACAGATAGCTCTACAATCCGTGATGTGCTTTTATTCCCCACAATGAAGCCAAAGCGTGATTGATACAATTTGAATATTAGGTTATTCTAATACATAACAATTAGGAGGTAAATATGGCTACAGAATTTAACAGCACAAACTTTGAAAAGTTGGTATTGAATTCAAAGGTTCCAGTACTTGTGGACTTTTGGGCATCTTGGTGCGGTCCTTGCAAAATGATGGCTCCCGTTGTTGATGAGCTATCAAACGAAGCGGAAGGCGCTTTCGTAGTAGGTAAGGTCAATATAGACGATGAATCCGACCTTGCAAGCAAATACGGAATTCGCAATATTCCAACATTTGTTGTTTTCAAAGATGGTGTCGAGGTTGCACGCGAGGTTGGCATGAGAAATAAAGATGCCTTGCTTGGTTTGGTAAAATGATTATACCTATTATTAATCAACGCTTATTAACTACTGATGTTTCCCAAGAGGAAGCACAGCGTGTTGCAAGCATACTAAAGGAAAACAAGGTAGAGTACTACCAAAAAACTGTAACCCAAGGTGGAAACATGATTGTAACCAGAAACATGGATATGCGTACCGCCTCAAGTATGAAGTTTGGTATGTCTGCCGATAACATTACAAAATACGTTTATATGACCTATGTCAAACGGAAGGACCTACCCCGAGCCAAAGGCTTGATAACTAAATAACATTAAATTTAACTTTCAAACTTAAAGAGCCTAAAGAAATTAAGCTCTTTTAGTTTTAATAGGGCACTCGATCTTGTAGCAGAATATTTAGAGCAACAAATAAGGGAAATTGCTATGAACTATATGGAAATCATCACCTAAGTCGAAGAATGGTTTTACGATAACTATTTTTTGAAGCTGGAAGAAGCTAACGCACATCAATTACGCTCTGCAATCGGAGAAAGCGTGATGGCAGCGATAGCGGAAAACTGGCATAAAAGCAAAGAAAAGCATAATTCAAAAAGAAGAGTGCATTACTTTTCGGCTGAATACCTGTTGGGTAGAATGATAACAAACAACCTAAATAGCTTAGGCATCCTAAAAGAAGTAATACAGCTTTTGGAAGCCCGGGGTATTGATGTTAATTTGTTTGAAGCTATTGAGGACATAGCCTTGGGCAACGGTGGCTTAGGTAGATTAGCCGCTTGCTTTTTGGATAGTGCCGCAACGCATGAAATTCCCCTAGACGGCCATGGACTGCGCTATAAATACGGGTTATTTAAGCAGCAAATCAAAGACGGCGAGCAACATGAGGTAGCAGACGATTGGCAACGCTTTGGAACCCCTTGGTGCAAGCGCCGTGATGACAGCACAGTAGAGGTTACTTTTGCCGACCAAAAGGTTATTGCAGTTCCCTACGATATGCCTATTATCGGCTATATGACAGACAACATAAGCACCCTAAGATTATGGCAAAGCGAAGCGGTTCAGGAGTTCGACTTCCAACTTTTCAATAACTTTGAGTACGAGCAAGCCGTTTCAGAAAAAAACAAGGCTGAAAACATAACAAGGGTATTATATCCCAACGAAAACTCTTATGAGGGTAAGCGATTAAGGCTAAAGCAGCAATACTTTTTATGCTGTGCAGGTATTACCGATATAGTTAGGAACTTCATAAAAACTTATGGAAATGACTTCTCGAGATTCGCTGAACTCAACGCAATTCAACTAAACGATACGCATCCCACTGTTGCTATACCCGAATTGATTCGGATTTTGCAAGACTACAATTTACCCTTTGATGTAGCTTTCGAAATCGCAAGAAAAACATTCTCCTACACCAATCATACTATTATGAGCGAAGCCTTAGAGAGCTGGGAGGTAGAACTGTTCAAAAGCGTAATTCCGAATATTTATTCGATAATCGTTAGAATAAACGAAAAGCTAAACATGGTTCTCGAAACTAAATCTTTGGATTACGAACAAATATATAGAATGCAAATCATCCAAGACAATCGAATCGTAATGGCGAACTTGGCAACCTTTGTTTCGTCTTATGTAAATGGTGTAGCGCAAATCCACACCGAAATACTAAAAAAGAACGTTTTAAAGGATTGGTATGCTATATATCCAGAAAGGTTTCAAAATAAAACGAACGGAATCACTCAGCGTAGGTTCTTATCGCTTTGCAATCCCGAATTAACTGACTTTATTGCAATAATCCTTGGGAGCAATGATTTTATCAAGGATTTATCGATAGTCGAAGGCATTAAACCATTTATTAACGATGCAACGGCAAAAGAGTTTGCCACGATTAAAAAGCAGAAGAAAGCTCAGCTAGCTGATTTCATTTATAAGCGTGAGGGAGTAAAGCTATCATCCGAATTTATTTTTGACATTCAAGTTAAGCGACTACATGAGTATAAGCGACAGTTGATGAACGCATTATCGATTTTAAATATCTATTATCAGATAAAGGATGGTGCGTTGACAGATTTCACACCCACAGCGTTCATATTCGGGGCAAAGGCAGCACCTGGCTATAAGCGCGCTAAAGGTATTATTAAGTTTATTAACGAAGTAGCTACAACCGTAAACTCTGACCCACTTATGCAAGATTTAATGCGTGTTGTGTTCGTAGAAAACTACAACCTTTCGTATGCAGAGCGAATAATGCCAGCTGCTGATGTTTCCGAGCAAATTTCCCCCGCAGGAACGGAAGCCTCTGGAACAGGAAATATGAAATTAATGTTGAACGGAGCAGTAACTTTGGGTACTTATGACGGTGCAAACATTGAAATCATTCAGCAAGCAGGCTTTGAAAACAACTACATATTTGGTTTGAGAGTTGAGGATATAGAAAAGATTAAGCACAATTACAACCCCAAGGCACTATATGATTCTGATTCTAATATAAAGCGTGTTATGGACTCGCTAATAAACGGAGCAATGCAGGATACGCAAGACCATTCGTTTACCGAGCTATATAATTCAATTCTTTACGGCACATATTGGCACAGACCCGACCATCACTATATTTTGGCGGACTTCAACTCTTACATGGAAGCAAAGCTAAAAGCCAATAATGACTATAAAGACTGGGTAGAGTTCTCAAAAAAGTGTTTGATGAACATCGCTTCAGCTGGAATGTTTTCAAGCGACCGCACAATAATTCAGTACGCAAAAGAATTATGGCATGTTTAATCCACATGCATAGTTGGTTGATATTTAGTTTTGCAATTATTCAACGATAATGTTCTTAAAGTACCAATTGATATCGCTATAATGGGTGGAGGTTTTTTCCTCCCCCTTGTTTGTAAGGATTTCTCCATCAAAAACATCCCATTCGCCTGAACCGAATTTTGCCTTTGCCTCTTCAATTTTAACATCGGTTCCTTTTGCGCAAAAGTCGGATAGGGGAGTAATATCAACAAAGCCCTCTCCTAAACTGCCTCGGTAATTTTCGTTTGACCATTCGCCAGCAATAACATTAAATACAGCGAGCCGGTAGTAAATACTCCAATTCCAGACAACGGAGGTAAGCACAGCCTTTGGAGCATCAACTCTCATATCTGCATTGTAGCCGATTCCAAACACCTTCTTGTTTTGAGCAGTTACCTGTGGGATGCTTGAACCGCAATGCTGAGCAATCACATCGCAATTCTTTTCGATAAGCGCAACTGCCGCAAAATGCTCTTCCTCGGGGTTGCTTTTTGAATTTGTAACCCGCACATGCACCTTAGCTTTCGTATTAACTGAATTTTCACCCATAGCGAAGGCATTACAGGCTACAGTTATCTCATTGTTTTTTACGCCGAAAGACGCAACAAAGCCGATTTTGTTTGTTTTAGTCTTTAACCCCGCAACGATTCCAGATAGATACCATGCTTGATAAATATCTCCATAGTAGTTGTTGTAGTTGGTATCGTTGGATTTATTTCCGCCTGCATTAGAAAAAATAACGTTTGGGTACTCTTCAGCATATTCACCCATTATTTCAGCATAGCCTGCACTTGTTCCGAAAATAATATTACAACCAGAGTCAATACAGCTTTTTATTGCTTTTTTAATAGCAGTATCATTCGTTTCGCTAACCTTAGTTTTTTTGATTATCTGACTATTTTTTAGGGAAAATGCTTCTTTTACATCCTCTATACCTTGGTCGTGTGCATAGGAGTCGGAGGAAACCTCATTCGGGTCAGAATTATAGATGACTCCAATCTTTACTTGCTCGCTTGCAACAGGAGGAAAAACACCAACAACATTTGGGGTTCTTGTGATAGCATCTTCATTGTTTATACCAGGAGTCGTAGGGTCGGCGCTTGGGTTGGGCGTTTGGTTTGATACCGTTTCGGTGTTGCATCCCCAAAAAACAACCGTTATAAATATTGTAATTAGAACAAAAGCAATAAGTTTTTTCATTTGTTACCTCCGCAAGCAGTTTACTTACATATTATATCGAATTTAGGAGAAATGTACAATAGGATTGTTTTTTGAGTTTTCGATAAAGTTCAAGTAACCATCAGCAATAGCCATAATTAAATAAAACGATACAATCCCAATAATGGCATTACTAATATTCTTGATATACCATTCTTTCATGTTCATAAATAAGAACATGAAAACAATCAAATTAACAAATACTATACCAATAGCAAAACAGGGAAGACAAAAGACGTGGTTTACCCTGTCATCAAATG
>JAAZFD010000117.1 GCA_012511925.1 Clostridiales bacterium | reverse complement strand
ACGCAAACTGTTATTGTTTCGGCGGCTTATGGGGCAGACGAGGAATATGCGGCATCATCCATGACGATTTCTACCATAATAAGCCTAATAACCATTCCTATTATTTATATTTTATTGGTATAACGGAGTATGCATTAGTTGTAAAATATATATTTCCATGGTATAATATCTATATGTATAAAAAGAGGTGTTTTATATGAAGTTAATCTTTGCGATTGTGCAAAATGAGGACGCTAAAAAGCTAATCAATGCACTTAACTCAAAAGGTTTTTCCGTTACGAAGATTGCGACATCGGGCGGCTTTTTGAAGGGTGGCAATACAACAGTTATGATGGGCATTGAGGATGAGCAGGTTGACCTTGCGTTAGATATTATAAAATCAGAATCCAAGATGCGAAAGCATTACATGGTATCGCCGCAAACCTCCATGGTTGGGTATTCCCATGCAAACGCTTCACCTATAGAAATTACAGTCGGCGGAGCGGTTGTGTTTATATGCGATGTGTGGAGGAATGAGCACTTTTGAGTCAAAATAGTAGCGATGCAAAAAGCCTTATTTGTGCTGCAATATCGCAAAACAGACTTTCCCATGCGCTTTTTCTTGCAGGGGACTCTTATCAATGCGAGGAATTAGTAGCGTATGCCTGTTCAGAGGTTTTTGAAATGACCCAAAGCAGGGTGCAGTTTTCTCCTGATTTTCATACCTACGACGGTTCACAAATGCGAGTTGCAACTGTTTTGGAACTGTTAGAGGTGTTGTTGAATCCTCCGTTAAAAAACAAGCGTGTCATTCAAATTAAAAACGCAGGCTTCATGCCTGAGGACGTTCAAAACAAGCTGCTAAAAACCTTGGAAGAGCCACAGGTGCATAACCATTTCTTTTTGTTTGGAAACGAGGAGGGGCTGTTGCCAACCATTCGCTCACGCTGTATGCGTATAAACTTGGGGCAGTTAAGCGTTTTTGCGGTGGCGGAATATGTGGAGAGGGCGACAGATTGTTCCTATGAAGATGCGCTGTACTACGCTAAGTTATCGGATTGCGATATAGAAAACGCAATATTGCTTGCAAATGAAAAAGAGTATTTAGAAAACTACTATTCTGCGGTGGACTTGGTGTGCATGATAGGCAAGCAGTCGCTAATCAGTTCCAAAATAGACGAGTTTTCCAATGCCACTCTATTTTTTGATGTGCTTTACCTTTGCTTATGTGATATGCTATATTATTACTTGGGGCTTGAGTTAAAAACCTTTACGAGAGAGCCATATAGCAAGCAAATAATTGCAGTAGCGGACAGGCTTACGAAAACTCAGGTAATAAAAATATTTGATATTTGTATAGAGGCGAGAAAACTTATGCTTGAAAGAGTTCCTCAAAAGCAAGCGCTTGTATTCTTTGCAACTAATACAGAACAGGTGGTATAAATGAAATTCAATAATTATAATGTGGAAGTCGCAAGCGATAATTCCAACATATATTTAGTTCCCGTTGTGGGAGTGCAGTTCAAAAATGCAGGCAAAATCTATTACTTTTCGCCAAACGGCTTCGAGCTAAGCGTTGGTGATGGCGTTATAGTTGAAACGGTAAAGGGCGCAGAGTTCGCTACCGTATCGATTGCTTTTACCGAGATGGAAAGCGCAAAGCTGTCCTTGCCGCTAAAAACGATTGTACGAAAAGCGACACAAGAGGATATAGATGCGGTTAAGAATAATCTTTCAAAGATTAAGGATTCCATGGCGAGATGCGATGAGAAAATAAAGCTGTTAGGGCTTGATATGAATCTAATTGACTGCGATATAGGGCTTGACGGTACTCATATTACCTTTTATTTTACAACGAGCGATGACAACAAGGTCGATTTCAGAGAGCTAATTCGAGAGATTGTACCTATTTTCAAGGCGAGAATAGAGCTTAGGCAAATCAAGTCAAGAGCCAAGGCAAAGACTGTTGGCGGTTTGGGAATATGCGGCAGGGCGGTTTGCTGCACCATGTTTTTATCAAAATGCGAGCCTGTTTCAATTAAAATGGCGAAGGACCAAAACATTGCATTGTCGCCAACAAAGATTTCTGGCGTTTGCGGAAAGCTAATGTGCTGTTTGCGTTACGAGCAGGAAAGCTACGAAAAGATGCGTGCAAAGATGCCCAAGATTCACAGCAATATCATAACTCCCGATGGCGTTGGAATGGTTTTAGACAACAATGTATTAACCGAAAAAAGCAGGGTTAAGGTGCAACTTCTAGATGGTACATACGATATAAGGGAGTACCCAATAGTAGATTTAGAGTACGCAAACAATAAACCCACCTGCTGTTGTCCTTCCGCTCACGAGATTTCTATAGACGATGAAGATATTGAGTAAATGCGCAGAATTCGGCTTATAGTTCAATACAATGGCAACGCTTACGCCGGTTGGCAGGTTCAAAAAACTGGTGTTGCAGTTCAGGAAGTAATTGAGCGTGAACTGCAAAAAATTACGGGAGAGAGCATCCGTATCCATGCTTCGGGGCGAACAGATGCTTGCGTTCATGCTATGGGTCAGGTTATGCACTTCGATACGGATTCAAGAATCCCTGCAGCAAAGTTTCCATACGCTTTGAATGTTTCTTTGCCGAAAGACATTCGCATTATCTATGGTGATGAGCCAGAAAATCAAGAGTTTCATTCTCGTTTCGATGCGATTTCAAAGCATTATCGGTATTGCATTTTTAACGCTCCGCATGATAGCGCATTTAGCTACGATAGAGCATTGCATATTCATGGTGAAATAGACAGGGCATTATTGGCGAAAGTGGCAAAAGACATAGTTGGCAAGCACGATTTTTTTGCATTTATGGCAAGCGGAACACAAATACCCTCAACCGTTAGAGAGATTTACAAATCTGAATGGACATTCGAAAAAAACCTGCTAATCTACGACATAGAGGGTAGCGGTTTTCTATATAATATGGTTAGAATTATAGTTGGCTCTATGCTTGATATTTCGAGGAATAGGCTTGATGAGAACGCAATACAAAAAGCGTTAATATCAAAGGACAGAAGCGATTTAGGTGCAACCGCACCAGCGCATGGGCTAATGCTTATGGGTGTGCGCTACCACGATTTTAATTCAGAGGATTATATCGATGCTTAAGCCATACAGAACAATTATTGATAGGTGCGAGGTAGAGTACATAGTAAACAAATCTCGCTTTATCGGGTACTTGTTTCCTGTTGAAACAGAAAAAGAGGCGGAAGCCGAACTATTAAAAATCAAGAAAAAGCACTACGATGCAACGCATAATTGCCATGCCTTTGTACTGAAAAGCGGTATAACAAGATGCAGTGATGACGGTGAACCTTCTGGTACGGCAGGAGTGCCGATATTAGAGGTTATAAAGGCAAAAGATTTAGTGAATTGCCTATGCGTTGTAACGAGGTATTTTGGTGGTGTGTTGCTTGGTGCAGGGGGGCTTGTAAGGGCATATTCAAAAACTACGGCTATGGCAATATCAGAAGCTAAAATTTTTGAATACATTCCTGCAAAGCGCATATATTTTGAGTTGGAATACAGTATGTTCAATCAGCTTGAGCCTTTTTTGCGTGAAAATTGCGAGATAGATTCGATTGAATATTTAGAGGTTGTAAAAATCACCGCAAGCATTGAAGAAAGCATGATGATGCGTTTTTCAAAGGCATTGAGTGAGAAATCAAGCGGCAAAATCACTGTAAATACCTTAGAAAATTCGTATGTATCAAGGCGAATTTTGGCGGATTTATAACAATTCTGCCCGATTTGTAGGCGAAAAGCAGTATTTGTCGAATTTACAACAATTAGATTTGCTTTTTACACCAAATTTTGTAATCTAATTGCTTGATTTTAATTGTATCAAAGTATAAACTGTTATTATGTTTTTCGGAGGTGGGAATATGAAAAGGAATAGGTTTTTCTCTTATGCAGTTTTGAGCTTGGTTATCGGCTGTATTGTGCTATTTTCACAGGCTTGCGGAATCATTGAGGGAATAATAAACGATACAACAACACCCAATTCGCCTAATCCTACGGTAGCACCTGCAACTCTTCCCCCTACCCCAACTCCTTTTCCACATAAAACTACTAAGCTGGTTGATTCTAAAAAACTATTAGAATTGATTACAGATTCCCAAAAGGCAGATTTTGATTTTGAAAGCGTAAACCAAGAGTTTTGTGCCTACATAATCAATCGCCCCTTTTTATCGCAGTTAAACAAGGAAAAGCCAGAATATAGCGTGCTTGCCGCAGGAATATATACGGCAATTATCGCTTCGCAGGCGGAATACACATTGCCCGAAGCATATTCAATCGAAAAAGAGGAAATCTTGCGACTTGTGTTTTTATTGAAAAACGAAAGCCCTGAGTTTTTCCACATGGATAAATCCTATTCCTATATGTCGGACTCGAATGATATTGTAAAGTCGTTAAAATTCGAATATAGAATGACCCCGCAGGAATATTACAATGCGCTTAAAAAAACCTACGACACGATAGCTTTTTGGAGCGAGGACTTAGAAACAGAAAGCGAATACGAGCGTGAATTTTCCCTTTACAACAAGATAATGGTTAAGTGCAGGTATTCACTGAATGCTGATTTCAGAGATTCGGCTTATGGCGCTATCGTGCTTGGTGAGGCGCTTTGCGAGGGCTACAGCCATGCCTTTATGTTGACAATGCACTACAATGGCATAAAAGCAACCCAGTTGACAGGAATGGCTTTTAATTCAGAGGATAACAAGCAGGAGGCACATGCTTGGAACATCGTATTCATTGATGGCGAACCGTATCAAGTAGATGCCACATGGGACGATTTTGACGACAGCCGCACCTCACGCTCGCGCTATACATATTTCAATATTACGGATAAGGAAATGATGGAGCAGCGTACACTTGACGAGCGATTTGAATCGGTTGATGTTCCTAAATGCACAAAAACCAAGCACAATTACTTTAGAGTCAACGATTTATTTGTAAAAGAGGATACCAACTTAAAGGAATTGCTGTTTGAAAAGCTATCGAACCTCAATGTAAACGAGGGCGAGGCGGGCAAGACAATTCAGTTAAAGTTTGAGACTAAATCGCAATACGAGAAATACCTTGAAAAACATGCAGATTGGGTAGAGGAATGGAACGATGAGGTGGCAGGCGTTTTCGGAATTACGGGCTTTTCATACTACACATCAGATTCAATTCGTGTTGTAAGCTATATATACAAGTTCGGAAAGAATTAATACTAATTCTCGATTAAAAACATTACAAGGTTTGCGAGGATTTTTAGCTCAAGGCAAGGAGCACGAATGAGGTGTAGCCGGAAGCTACATTGATTGAGAGCGACACAGCCCTGGGCTAAAAAGACCGCAAAGATGTATTGTTTTTAGTCAGGGATTGGTATAACTATTTCTTTGGTGTATAACAGGCGGTGGCGGCATAAACATTTGCCGCCTTTGCATTTTTTAATTCTAAGGCACAGGAGGTTAGTGTAGCACCCGTTGTGCATACATCGTCTATAAGCAGAATGTTTTTGTTTTCTACATCTTTTATTACTGAAAATGCGTGTTCAAGTGCTTCAGCGCGCTCAGATTTTGAGCGAGTGGTTTGCGTTTTCGTGTCCTTTACTCTTACTAGCACATCAGAAACTACTTCTATGTTTAGTCTTTTTCCCAAAGCATTTGCGATTAGCTCGGCTTGGTTATATCCACGCTTTTTCATACGCTTTATGTGGAGCGGCACAGGGATAATACAATCTATTTGCCATTCCTCCTCAACTGCTATGAACTGCGCCAAAAATTCGCCTAAGTATCTGCAATCAAAGTATTTTAGCCTATGAATGCAGCCTTGTGTTGTTTTATCGAATAGAAATGCCCATGTATAGCCATCAGTTTGGGAAATTTTCACGCTGTTTGGCTCGGTGTTGCGCTTTAATTTGCGAATGCAATTTTCGCATATTCCGTTTTGCGGCTCGTATGCTTCTGAATTACACATATTGCACACATAGTTTTTGGGAAACAGTAAATCGAGTATTTTCTTTAGTGTGGCTTTAATCATTTAATTACCGTTGCGTATGTTGTTAGCAGATGCTTCAAAGCGGTGTAGCGCTGTCTTTGATTATTGTTTGATGACATGAAGTTCACGCTTTCTCTACTTCCCACGATTACAACCTGCTTTTTTGCACGAGTAACAGCGGTGTAAAGCAAATTCCTTGTCATAAACATGGACGGACCGTTTAATATGGGCATAAGCACCATGGCAAACTCACTGCCTTGGCTTTTATGAATGGAAATGCAGTAGGCAAGCTCGATTTCCTCTAATTGCGAAGTATCATATTCGGCTACTGCTCCATCGTCAAAAGCTATTATTATGTTCTGATTTTTCATATCTATTTGCGAGATTGTGCCAATATCGCCATTGAAAACGCCTATGCCCTCTTCCTCAACACCAAAGTCAACCATCTTTCGCCACTCAATGTTGTAGTTGTTCTTGATTTGCATAACCTTGTCGCCCTCTCTGTAAAGGCTGTTTCCAAACACACACTCCTTTTTGTCCTTTGAGGGAGGGTTCAGTGCTGCTTGTAGATGTGCGTTAATGTTATGCACTCCCAATATGCCCTTTTTCATGGGAGCCAACACTTGCACATCGTAATTGCTGTTTTGAGTGCTTTTTTCTACGCAGATTTGAATAATGCGTTTTAGGCAATCGTGCTGGTTTATTATTTGCTCTAACAAAAAGTCATTTTCGGGCGAATTAAGTAAGGGTGCTTGCCCGTTGTTAATTCGGTGAGCATTTGTAACTATCATACTTCTGCCCGCCTGCCTGTAAATGTCTGTCAGCCTGATGCAGTTGACGATGTTTGAGTTTATTATGTCTTGCAGTACGTTTCCTGCGCCTACCGAGGGTAACTGGTCGGCATCTCCTACCATGATTAGCCTTGTATTACCCATAATCGCTTTCAATAGCGAATCCATAAGCATACAATCCACCATACTCATTTCATCTATTATTACAACATCCACTTCTAATGGGTTGTCTTGATCCTTCATAAAGGCTTTTTCATTGAAGTTGTACTCTAATAATCTATGGATTGTGCGAGCCTCAACACCCGTTGCGGCGCTCATTCGCTTTGCGGCTCTGCCCGTTGGTGCGGCAAGCTCGTAGGTTAGCCCAAAGCGCTCCATAATCTTTATAACAAGTTTTAGAATGGTGGTTTTACCTGTACCTGGTCCGCCTGTTATTACCGCTGCACCGCTTGTTAGCATGGTTTCAATGGCCTTTTTCTGCATGGGCGCTAACTCAATATCGAGTTCGTTTTCAAGGCGTTTTATCTCTGCATCTATGTCGCAAACTAAGCTGTTTACCCCTACTCTGCTGACTTGTATAAGGCGCTTTGCTAAGTCGCTTTCATAGTAGCGCATTTTGGGAAGGAATATTGCCTGCTCGCCATCTATCATTAGCGTAACGAGTTTGTTTTCGATTATTAGCTTGTTTATTGCAAAGTCTAACTTATCCTGTGGCACTTTTAGCTTGATTACTGCCGCTTCGATTAGAATTGCTTTGGGAAGGTATGTATGCCCCTCTTGAGCCGCTAACTCTTAAATATATTTTATGCCTGCTTGGATTCTAAACTCGGATTCATGCTCTATTCCTGCGCTTTTTGCTATTTTGTCTGCGGTTATGAAGCCTATGTTTTCTATGTCCTCTATTAGCTGGTATGGGTTTACCTTTATTACATTCACGCAATTAGAGCCATAGTTTTTGTAGATTTTCAAGGCTTGGTTGGTGGTAATATCGAACTCCTGCAATGCAACCATAACATCTCGAACCTCGATTTGCAGCATATAGGAGGAATCAATCTTAGCCGCTCGTATATCGCCTATTCCAACTACCTCGGTTAGCTTTTCGGGGTTGTTTTCGATAATTGAGAAGGTGTTTAGTCCAAAGTTTTTTACGATTTCTTTGGCTGTGAACTCACCTATTCCCTTAATAAGACCGCCTTTGAGATAGTTTTCTATGGCTCTTAGATTAGATTTGGGCATAACCATTGCGCTTATAACCTTGAATTGCTTTCCGTATTGCTTATGCTCTACCCATTCGCCCTCAAGTTTTAGATGCTCGCCAATATCGGCTACACAAAGATTTCCAACAGCCACTAAGCAAAAATCGGTGTTGTCTTCACAAAATTCGATAACAGAATATCCGTTTTCTTCGTTTCTAAAAATTACGCCTTCAACTGTTCCTAAAATCTCCATAAAGAATATTTTAACATAAGAAATAAGCATAGGCAAACAAACTAATGTACTGGAATAATAAAGAAATAATCGCATATTGTTACTATGTAAATGCATGAAAGGTGACAAAATTTATGCGAATCATTCTTATAAGCAAAAAGAGTTTAATAATCAGCGTAATCGTGATTATTCTACTGATTGCTGCAATCATTACGCTTATTTCACTCGACAAAAAAGCAAGCTCAACCGTTTCTACAAATATTATTGTTGAGGCATACGAGTTAGAGGTTTCTACTGCAAATAAAAGGGAGCTACCTGTTAACAGCGTGGCGCGTGATGACAAAAAAATTGCTATCACCATAGATGCTGCATGGGAGGACGACAAAACGGACTTTATTTTAGCCACATTAGCAGAGCATGATATTAAGGCTACATTCTATCTATGTGGCTTTTGGGCTAAAAAATATCCCGATAAGGTGAAGGCTATTGATGCCGCCGGGCATGAAATAGGCAACCACAGCGCAACGCATCCGCACATGAACCAGCTATCCGTTTCACAGATTCAAAAGGAATTGAACACCTATGACGACTTGTTAGAGGGCATAATAGGCAAGCGTTCTAAAACATTCCGTGCGCCATACGGCGAATACAATGACCAAGTTATTAAAACGGTACGTGGAATGGGCTATGAGGTAATACAGTGGAACATAGATACGATTGATTGGAAGCCCGAGCGCAGCACACAAACTATTCTAAATACTGTACTGCCAAAGCTCGAAAGCGGCTCAATTATTCTTTGCCACAACAATGGCTATAAGATTGAGGAGTATTTGCCTCCACTGATTGATGAAGCGCTTGCAAAGGGTTATGAATTTGTAACCGTAACCGAATTATTGTTGGAGGGCAACACGATTATTGATGTTAACGGTGTGCAAAAGCCTGTCAGCTAATCGTTTTCTGGTTCAAAAATTCTGCGCATAAATGGTCTGTTACGGGCGACGCGTTTAAGTGAAAACATAAAACATGCGCCGCCCTCGTTTTTTACGGTTATGCTTTGACCATGTGCGTCTATGATGCGCTTTGCAATGGCTAAGCCTAAGCCTGTTCCAGAATTGCTATTGGGTGTGTGGGCTTTTTCGGCTTTGTAGAACCTATCAAACACATGAGGTATATCCTCGTCCTTTATGCCAGTGCCAGAATCCTTTACGCAAACCCATACAACGCTTCTCTGTTCTAAAACGGTTAGGCTTAGCTTGCCGCCTTTGGGTGAAAACTTAATCGCATTGTCTATTAGGTTTCGTAAAATCTGAATTATTTGATACTTGTCGGCTTCAACGAAAACCTGTTCATTGCCTAACTCAATGCTCACTTCCAGCTTTTTTTCTAATATTCGTGCTTCGAATGTAATAATCGTGCATCTAATGGTCTCTGTAATATCGAATACAGAGAAGTTCAAGGTGTGCTCTCCCGATTCAATCCTCGCCATATCAAGCAAATCGTTTACCATGGAAATCATGCGATTGTTTTCGTCTATAACTATGCTTAGGTATTTTTGATAGTCCTCAGGCGATATTGTACCGTCCTGCATTGCAACCAAAAAGCCACGCATAGAGGTTAGCGGCGAGCGTAATTCATGCGAAACATTGGCAACAAAGCTACGCCTTGCGGCTTCTAAGGTGTTTACCTCGTCTGCCATTTTGTTAAAGCTGAACGCTAATTCACCTACCTCGTCATCGCCCTTGTAGGTAATCCTTGCATCGTAATTACCCTTTGAAAACTGCCTTACTGTTTTGGTCATTTGAATTATAGGTCGAGTCATTCTTTCGGTTATGTATAGCACCGCCAATATTGCAAGCACGATAGCCAACATAGAGAACAGAATAACATCGATTACCATGTTGTTTATGGATTCGTAGGTGTTGCTAATATCTACTGTAAAGAATATTGTGCCTATTGTATTATTGTTTCTAACAGCGTTTCTTACCAAGGTTATGGTTGGCATATCCGATAGCTTTGAAAAGCCATCTGAAATTATTATGCCGTCTGTGTTGTTGGCGATTTCGTCTGCTTGCTTTTCAATATCCATATAAAAGTCGGTGAGGTTCATCCATTTTTCGTTGGCGGATGATGCGGTTACGGACACTTTTCCAAACTCTTCATCAATAAATCGCAACTGAATCATGCCGTCAAACTTTCGTGCTATCGAGGATAGCTCCTCTAATGATGCTGAACGCTTTTCCTCGTCAATGTATTTTGTTATAACCGAGTCATGTATCTTTGTTCCCTCGCGAAATAGTTCCTGCTCTCTTTCTGACTTATATTGCCGTACAGATGCACTTGTAACCGTAATTCCTAACAACAATAACAGGCTAAGAATTACAGCCAAATATGTAGAAAGCATTTTTGAGAACAATGTTTTGAACACTACCCTGCTACTCTTCCTTTTTACCAAACATTTGCGAATCAAACTTGTAGCCTACGCCCCAAATAGTGCCTAAAAGGGTTGCGTACTCTGCACCTAACTTCTCTCTAATTCGTTTCACATGAACATCTACGGTGCGTGTATCTCCATAAAACTCAAAGCCCCAAACGGCTTCTAAAAGCTGTTCCCTTGTGAAAACCTTGCGCTCATGCGATGCTAAATAGTATAGTAGCTCAATTTCTTTGGGTGTCATTTCGATTTTTGTGCCGTTTATAGTAACCGAATAATGCTCGATTGAAACCTGTAAGCCATGAAAGCTAATTGCGGATTTCATATCGCTACCCGATTCTTGAGTGGCTGCAAATCTGCGTAAAACTGCCTTTATGCGAGCTAAAAGCTCCTTAGCATCAAAGGGCTTTGCAATGTAATCGTCTGCACCGCCGTCAAGCCCTAAAACCCTGTCTTGGGTAGAGCCTTTTGCGGTTAGCATTATTACGGGAACATCGCTTACCTCTCTGATATCGGCTAACACGTGAAAGCCGTCCTTGCCAGGTAGCATAACATCAAGCACCACGAGTGCAGGCTGAACCTCTAAGAACTTTTCCTTTGCTAATGCTCCACTTTCGCAGGTTGCGACATTAAAGCCCTCTTTTTTGAGATAAAGCTCTAAAATCTTCAAAATGTTTTTATCATCGTCTATTACTAAAACTGTGTAGTTTTCCATACTTCCTCCTAATCAATTTTGATTACTTTTATTTCGTTTCGCTTCAACAATGCAACTGTTACACCATCTCCTTTTATTTTTGTATTTGAAAATGTACCATCGTATATTTCGCCTAAACCGCATGAGGGACTTCTGCTTTTTAGGTAGGCGGTTAACACATTGTTTTTTTGCATTACCTCCAAAGCCCTGTATGCGCCTTTAACAAAATTCTCCGTTACATCCTCCCCTTTTGAATTTTTAACCCTTGCTTTGTTGTCAAGCACGTCATTGCCATCTCCGCCAACTATTTCGCAAGGGGTTCTTGGGGTGTATCGCCCTCCCATGATTTCGGGGGACATTGCAAACACATCTTGGCTTGCAAAATCAAAAATCGGTTGTAGCTTTTTCCCATCGTACCCACAATCTAAGCCGCATAGGCAGGCAGAAGCTGCAATTTTCTCTTTCACTCTCCACCCTCGTATTCGCTTGGGGGCAATCTAAGGT
>JAAZFD010000116.1 GCA_012511925.1 Clostridiales bacterium | reverse complement strand
TTGAAGCAGCTATATCTGAAAGCATAGATTTAGACGAAAATAAAAAAACCAAGTTAAAAGATGCGTTGAGAATGACAGGGAATGACTACGATAGGCTATCTCCGAAAATTCAACGCATTGTTTCCTTGCTAAAACGATTAAATATCCGCTCTGTTTTGCAAACTGATACCGATTTTTTAGGTTTGCTTTATGAAGCTTTTTTGCGCTATGGTTACGATAATAACGCATTAGGCATTGTTTTCACCCCACGCCATATCACGAAACTATGCGTAGATTTAATTAACGCACGTATGTCAGATAAGGTTATTGATATTGCAAGCGGGACAGGTGGCTTTTTGGTATCGGCTTTTGATAAAATGATGGCTGCCGCAAAAGGACCCAAAGCTATCGAAAAAGTTAAACAATCATTATACGGGTTTGACACTAACCCAACTGTTTGGGCATTAGCAACCCTTAATATGTTTTTCCGGGGTGACGGCAAAAGTCATATTGAAAATGGTGATTGTTTCGACAAGCAAAATAGGCAGAGAGTAAAAGGCAAGTTTACACGCGCTTTTCTAAATCCGCCCTTTTCCCAAGAAAATGAACCCGAGCGCGATTTTATTGACGCGGCAATGGACGCATTAGAACCGGGCGGGCTTTTAGCTTGCGTAGTTAAAGCAGGAATCTTTGCAGATGCGGACAACGCTATGTGGCGCAGTTCATTTATTAAAAAACACACTCTTGTCGGCGTAATAAGTTTGCCGGAAGATTTATTTTACCCCACCGCCGCCCCGACATCAATTTTAATTGCAAAAGCTCATATACCTATGGACAATTCAAATGAAGTGTTTATGGCGCGTATATGGAATGATGGCTTTGTAAAACTAAAAAGCAAAAGGGTACATTGTGACGGCTCTCAATTACCTGAAATAATCCGTTGCTTTCAAGCGTTTCAGCAAAAAGCGGCGTTCAAGTCCCCACTTGCAACTTTAATAAAAGCTGCTTGTGTATTGGATGGACAGGAATTTAGCCCACAGCAATGGTTAGAGCAACCTACTATAACCGAAGCTGACTTAATGAATGTAAAAAAGGACGTTCTCATGTCCATTTTCCAAACCGTAACAGCTATTCCCGAGATAGCAGATGAAGTATTGGAAAATTTTCCGGAAAACGAAAACGAGTTAAAAGAAATACCCCTTAAAAAGGTTAAGCCCGTTAGCTTTTTCTTCGACATACATAACGGAAAATCTTCTGGCGAAAAAAATTATAGCGTTGGCAACTGCCCATATATTTCAAGCGGCGACATTTTTAATAGCGTTATAAGGCTTGTTTCTGAAGAACAGGAAGAAGTATTTAGCGCAGGAGGAATAACAGTTACTGCATTTGGTCAGGCTTATGTTCAACCGTGGCGGTTTATGGCAAGAGGGAATGGCGGGAGTTCCGTTCGCGTACTTATTCCAAAATTCAAAATGTCGCTCAATGAAATGTGTTGGTTTGCCGCACAAATTAACATCCAGCGGTGGAGATTTTTCTATGGGAGAATGGCAATTAAATCCCGTCTTAAGGATTTAATGGTAAGTAGCCCCGACGAAAAACTACCCGACAATGACAAACCAATTCACGATAGAATAAATAGCCTAAAAGCCAAGTTGGAGGAATTAGGGCGTATGTGATTTGTAATTTCCTGTATTATCTTCAAGTATCGTTTAGCAGATTTAAGCGACAAACAAGCGACAAAACGGAAACCAAACACGGCAGGAACCCAATGAAATCAAGGGTTTCTGCCGTGTTATATATCCTCCTTCTCGAAGTACACATCGATGTCCAGCGCTTTCGATAGAGTACACTGAAGTTCGCAACTTTGCCCAGGGAGAGGAGGAATGGGCAAGCCACCGGGACTCCGCTACAATGGATGTTGCATAGACATTCACAAGGAGGAGAACCC
>JAAZFD010000115.1 GCA_012511925.1 Clostridiales bacterium | reverse complement strand
CTTCTACAACCATACCGACTAGATAACCGTCAAAAACCTGAGATGTATCAGGTAGTCCGTCTCCCATTCTATCGGTTAGGTTTATATAGGTGCTGTTTATGGCTTCCATGTCCTTTGTTCCGCCTTTAACAGTGCACGAAGGGGTAGTTCTAAGGAAAAAGGCTTTTGTTTCTGCAATCTCTTCTATAGTAGCGTCTGCTTCATTTTGCAGGTTGTAATCGTTTATTAGCTGTTCTAAGTCATCATAATCAAACGGATTACCTCCCGATTGCATCAGTTTACCCATATCAGGTCCTGAATTAGAATAGCCGTAAACATAGTACATTTTCGCTTTGTTAATGAATATTACTATGCTTGTAGCAATACTACCGTCAACTACCTCAAGGTTTTCAGCTAGGAATGCCGTTAAGGTGTTGCGTGCGTCAGACAATGCTGACTTTGAGTTTGCTTTTGCAATAATGTTTGTGAAGGCAGGAATTAAAATTGCTGCCAATACACCGATTACCGCAATAACGATAATCAATTCCACGATTGTAAAAGCTTTTTTGTAGGTGTGCTTCTTCATGGTTTTTTATTCCTTTCAGATTATTTTTAGCTAATATGAGATATGTTCATATCGCTAATAGAACCGAAATATTACACTTATATTCGGTTTATCTTGTTATATATTACATCAATGCAATCTTTTTATCAATCAATATGGAATATTTCTTTGTAAAGTTCTATCAAACAATAAGCTAAAATTAAGTCTTTAAGCAAATTGATAGCTATATTAACACAAATAGGTCTAAATTTTCTTATTTTCATCTAACTTCTCGTGAAATTATAAGGAATTTCAATAATTAAGAGCCAAGTGTGAAAGCTATTTAATGACATTATTGGTTATTTTTCCTATCAAGCAAATAGGTTTATAGGCAGTCTGGTCGTCCCCTGCACTTAATAGGTATAGCATTTACCGCAGATGGAATCGTGTTTTGTTTGCATTCACATTCGCAGTAACGAAGCCTTGCCAAATTACATTCGTTTCGGAGAGCGAATGTAATATCACTATTTTTGTAAAAAAATAATATAACTGCCGAAGGCAATATCACTTTGCGTTAGCAAAATATCACTGGGCACAACCGTGCCCAATACCCCTTGCTATCTTGTCGTTTTCGTAATATAATCAATAATCGAGCGTAAAACAAAAGGAGAACTTAAAATGAGCTATATTAAATTGCAATCCGAAATAGGCAAGCTAAACAGGGTTATGCTACACAGCCCCGGCATTGAGGTCGAGCAATTAGTCCCCGACTACTTAGAACACATGCTTTTTGAGGACACACCCTACATTCCTGTCGCTAAACTCGAGCATAAGGCATTTGCAGATGTGCTTGAAAGCGTAGGCGCAGAGGTAGTGTATCTTGAGGACTTGTTCTTGGAAGCCATAAAATCAGAGCAAGCCAAAAAAGAGTACATTGAAGATTATATCAAGGTTGCAAATATAAATTCCCAAAGCCTACAAGAGGTTATTCGTGAATACCTTTCGTACAAAAGCGATAAAGAACTGTTCTATGAGGTTTGCAAGGGCATCAGACGAAGCGACATAAATGTTCAAAACATAGATGCAAAGCCGCTTTCGTTGCTAGTAAAGGACGATTATCCGTTCTTCACAGACCCAGTTCCGTCATTGTATTTTACACGCGATATTAGTATCTGCATTGGAAACGGAATGATTATCAGCGCCATGAGTATGCCTTTTAGAAAAAGAGAACAGCTTTTCATGAGATATATTCAAAAATATCACAAGGACTTTCAGGATTGCCCCCTATGGTACGACTACAACTTAGGCTTTAGCGTAGAGGGCGGAGACGTTTTAGTGCTTTCTGATGAGGTTATTGCGATTGGTTATTCACAGCGCAGAAGTTTGGGAACTATCGAAAACATAGCCAAAAAACTGCTTAGACGGGGCCGCTACAAGCATCTAATCGGGTTCAATCTGCCGAAATCACGCAAATTTATGCATTTAGACGTGCTTTTCACGATGGTTGACTACGACAAGTTCTTGGTTGCGCCACAGGTGCTAAACGAGTTCGATGTATATGATTTAACGCTCGATAGCTTTGGAAACCTGCAATCGAACAACCAAAAGCAGTCTTTACGAGATATTTTGAAGCAAGCATTGGGAATAAGTGCCGTTGATTTCATTCAAGTGGGTGGCGGCGACCCGATTCATGCGGCGAGAGAGCATTGGAATATGGGCTCGAACTCCTTGGCGGTTGCTCCGGGTGAAATTATCACGTATTCGAGGAACGACATTACGAACAATCTACTCGTTCAACATGGAATAAAGGTGCATACGATTCCGGGCGGAGAGCTTTCACGCGGGCGTGGGGGTCCAAGATGTATGAGTATGCCGATAAATCGCGATTCAGTTAGATAAACTGAATCAACGATTTACGAATGCAAAATGCGGAATGCGGAATGCAAAATTGAAAGCGCAAAACAAGGCTTGCTGTATAATTATAATGTAGGGCATATCAGCGTTTAAACTGCATTTAGGATTTAGCGGACGCGCACTGCGCGCCCCTACAGTTGCGTTTTGCATTGAATGAACCGCCACGAAATCGTGCCTAATTGCATTTGTTCAGCAGAGCGAAAGTATTGGTAGCATAATCTTGTTTTTGCTACTTTTTCTCAAAAAGTAGTGGGTGCAGGGTGAAACCCTGCTGGGGTTTGGGGCAAAGCCCCAACAGAATAACCCAAAAACGTGCCCTAAAATCGTCCCCCAAAGGAGAAAACATGGAGAAAAAACGATGCAAGGTTGGCGGTCAAGCCGTCATGGAAGGCGTAATGATGAAGTCCGAAGCGGGGCTTGCAACGGCTGTTCGTGCAAACGACGGCAATATCGTTACGCACTATAAAGCATTTAGAACAAAAGCGAAAAAAGGAACATTCTTAGGCTTCCCTTTCATTCGTGGAATCGTGGCATTCGTAGAATCGCTGTCCACTGGTATGCAAACGCTCACATTCTCGGCAAAGCTATACGGAGAGGAAATCGAGGAAGAACCTTCAAAGTTCGAAAAATTCCTTGCCGAAAAGCTCGGAAAATCCGTAGAAAGCATAGTAATAGGCTTTGCGG
>JAAZFD010000114.1 GCA_012511925.1 Clostridiales bacterium | reverse complement strand
GAGCGTGAAGCGGGAATCCCTGTTGGTAAAACAAAGATGATGGCAGCGATTGAAAGCGCTCGTGGCGTTCTTGAAGCATATAACATTGCAATCGCCTCAAAAAGACTTATCGGTATAGCATTAGGCGCAGAAGATTATACTTCCGACCTTAAAACTTCACGCACACCCGAAGGTATCGAGTTGCTTTTTGCTCGTTCTATGATAGTAAATGCCGCGCGTGCAGCCGGAATTATGGCGCTTGATACGGTGTTTGGAAACGTAAACAATGAAGAAGGGTTTAGAAACGAAGCGACCTTGATTAAAAAACTTGGCTTTGACGGCAAAAGCGTTATCAACCCCCGACAGATTCCTCCTTTGCATGAGATATATACTCCCACGGAAAAGGAAATGGAAAAATCGTACGCAATCCTTGAAGCAATTCAGGAAGCTGAAAAGCGTGGTTCGGGCGTTATCGCACTTAATGGCAGAATGATAGACAAACCCGTTGTGGAACGTGCAAGGCTAATGATTGAGCGTTACGAAGCTATGCACGCAGTTATTGAGGAGGTTTAAGCAATGAGTTTCGAATTTAATAAGATTCCGAAAATTGAAGGGATAAATGCGTTACATGGGAAATATGACGAAAACAAAATCCCTAAAAAAGACACACGCATAATGTGTGAAAGACAATATCAGCACAACAAGATTATGCCCTCACTCGAAAGAGCTATTGAGTATAGCGGACTAAAATCGGGCATGACTATATCCTTCCACCACCATTTCAGAAATGGCGATAATGTTATTAACCCAGTTATGGACACAATCGCAAGGATGGGTATAAAAGACTTGGTTATTGCTGCAAGTTCACTAAACGAAGTTCATGCACCCTTGATTCAGCATATCAAGAACGGTGTTGTTCGCAGAATTGAAACAAGCGGTATGCGTGGTGACCTTGCTAAGGCAGTTTCACATGGGCTTATGGATGTGCCGGTAGTTTTCAGAAGCCATGGCGGCAGAGCCGCGGCTATTGAAACAGGCGAGTTGCATATCGATGTTGCTTTCTTAGGTGCACCCTCATGCGACCCGTTCGGAAACGCAAACGGCTACAATCGTGATTGCGAAGAAGGCAAGGCTTGCGGTAGCTTGGGCTATGCAAAGTTAGATGCACTCCATGCCGACACAACAATAATAGTTACCGACACCATAGTTTCATATCCAAACACACCCTTTGGTATTCCCGAATCCCATGTTGAGTACATTGTTCAAGTGGATTCGATTGGCGACCCAGCAGGCATAATGAGCGGTGCAACTCGCTATACCAAGAACCCCAAAGAGCTTTTAATCGCAAAAGCGGCTGCCGATGTAATCGAGCACAGTGGCTACTTCAATGATGATTTCTCAATGCAAATGGGATCTGGCGGTGCTTCCTTGGCAACTGCAAGATACTTGCGTGAAAAGATGCTTGAGAAGAACTACAAAGCAAGGTTTGCACTTGGCGGAATAACAGGTCAAATCGTTGAAATGTATGAAGAGGGTTTAGTTAAAAAGATTTTAGACGTTCAGTCATTCGACTTGATTGCCGCAAACTCTTTGAAAAACAACCGCTTTCACCATCAGATTGACGCTTCATACTATGCAAGCTATCAGAATGCTGGTGCGGCTGTTAATCAGCTCGACTTCTGCATACTATCCGCTTTGGAAATCGATACAGACTTTAACGTAAACGTTATGACTGGCTCGGATGGCGTTGTTAGGGGAGCAATAGGCGGACACCCAGATGCAGCAGCAGGCGCAAGCATGACGGTTGTAGTTTCGCCCCTATTGCGTGGCAGAATACCCTGTATTTGCGATAGAGTAAACACCATTGTTATACCTGGCAGAACGATTGACGTTGTAGTAACAGACCAAGGCTTGGCTGTAAACCCAAATCGCCCAGAGCTTCGTGAAAAGCTACTTGCGGCAAGAATTCCTGTGCTAACAATAGAGCAGCTGCGTGATAAGGCATACGCCATAGCAGGCAAGCCCGAACCTATTAAGTACAAGGACAATATCGTAGGACTTCTAATGTATCGTGATAACACAGTTATAGACGTTATTCGTGAGGTTAACGACTAATGTATAAGCCTTCCTATGTAAATAATGCGTCCCTTTCCTCAAAGGAGGGGACGCATAGGGCTTCCAAAGCCACAAGGGAATTTTTGAACTCTGTCGGGTTATTCCCAGAAACCGATGCGGACTTCACAGTAAATCTATTAGATTATAACGAGAAAATAGTCGCTACAGGTTCTTTAGTTGGCAATGTGCTAAAATACATAGGGGTTTCGCCTTTAGAGCAGGGCAACAATGCCTGCGCAAAGGTTGTCAGCGAGCTTGTTTCCCATGCGTATAGCAATGGAATACTCAAGCTCTTTTTATTCACCAAGACAGAAAACGAAAGTCTTTTCAACTCCCTAGGCTTTTACACCTTAGCAAAAACGAATTTCGCTTGTATGATGGAAAACGATAGGCAAGGATTAGATAACTTTATCAACTCGCTTTCGGTAGTTCCAAAAGAATACAACGAAAGCCAGACGGAAATTGGCTCAATTGTTTGCAACTGCAATCCTGTTACTAACGGACATCTATATTTATTGGAAACAGCAGCTCAGGCTTGCAGATTGCTTCACGTGTTCGTGCTTTCCGAGGATAGGAGTATGTTTTCAACGAAGGTTCGTTTTGAACTTGTAGAAAAGTCAACTGCTCACATTAAAAATATCTGTTTGCATAGCAGTTCAGATTACATTATTTCATCTGCAACCTTTCCAACGTACTTCATAAAGGATTCAGCAAACTCAAAAAACATAAATGCAGATTTAGACTTGGCACTTTTCGGTTCAAAAATTGCACCTGAATTGGGAATCACAAAGCGCTTTGTTGGAACAGAGCCATATTGCCCCGTAACGAATTCCTATAACGAGCGTATGAAAATTATGCTTCCTAAGTACGGAATTGAGTTTGTTGAAATCGAGCGCAAAGGTGGCATAAGCGCAAGCAAGGTTAGAAAGTTTATCAGCGAGAAGAATTTCGAAGCAATCAAAAATATCGTTCCTACGCCATGCTACGAATACATAGTAGCAAATTATTCGTGATGCTTATACTTGTTCTAATAACCTACTGGCTTAATTTACTCGATTTATACTTTACAACTATGCTTGTTGACAAGTTTGGATTAGATATTGAAGCAAATCCGATAGGCAAATTTCTGTTAAAGGATTATAAGCTCGCCTTTTTTGTAAAGGTAATTGCGGTTGGAATCTCGCTTTTTTTACTGTACTTTTTACATTTACTTTTAATAGGACGGATAATTATCTGGGTGTTGTTTATTATATTCACATTGCTTTCGATTTATCACTTTATCATCATATTGTACTTGAAAATCAACAAATTATGGATTTAAGTGAATATTAGGAAAAACACTAAAAATCGGTTGATTTTTATCACCATTGATGATATATTTATAAAAAACCATAAGGAGAGTAACCCTATGAAAAGAATATTAGCAGTCATTCTTTGCTTAGCATTTGTGCTTGCCTTTACAGGCTGTAACAAAGATACTGGCACTGACCCTAATGCTTCCGCTACTCCCGGTGCGGACGCTTCGCCTACTGGTCCTGTTGAACCCGTAATCATTAAGTGCGAAATGGTAATCAAAGACTACGGAGTATTGAAGATTGACCTATACGCTCACAAAGCTCCACAAACCGTTTATAACTTCGTTTATCTCGCAAAGCAAGGCTATTACAATGGTATCATCTTCCACAAGGTTGTAGATGGTTATAGCATTCAAGCAGGCAAATATGAGCAAGGCTTTGTAGCAAGAGTTCCTGCAAAGGGCCCATACACAATTTTTGGCGAATTCGAACAAAATGGCTTCGAAAATTCACTTTCACATGGCAGAGGCGTTCTGTCAATGGCACGCATGGCAAAGGACACTGAAGATGGCATCAGCAAGTATGACACCGGTTCCACAGAATTCTTCATTTGCTTAAGCACTGCTAATTCCTTGTCGCTTAACGGTAGCTTTGCAGCATTTGGTTT
>JAAZFD010000113.1 GCA_012511925.1 Clostridiales bacterium | reverse complement strand
GCATTTGCTCCGCAGAGTGAATGCAATATCACTGGTTATCGTAAATAACCAATATCACTGCCAAAGGCAATATCACTGGTTCCACAGGAACGAATATCATCTACCCGCTAACCCCATGAGGGGCGACCAGTGCCCGTCCGCCAACAAATACGATAACACCCAACATTTTCATAGGGGAAGATGTTGCTATCCACCCGCTTTCATTTACAGATAAAGGCTGTGGACTTGTTCCCACGGGTTCGAATCTCGGGATTTGTTTGTATGCACACTAAATCTCAACAATATATCAAAGATACTTCTTTTTAGGTTGACTTTTCCTAACATATCGTTTAAAATTTTTAGTGGTAATATTCAGTTAATTTAGTTCACATTACCTTGAAGTGTGTTTATATTTAATAAGCTATTCTTCTAAAATGACTCATGGCGATTTGCAGTATACTGTCTGCTTCGTATAAAAATTTTTGGAGGTTTTTATGAAAAAAATTTTAGCGCTTGTGGTAACCGTATTAACGATTGCTGCTGTAATGCTACCCTGTGCAAGTGTGGTTGCGGCATCACCTATGGAGAATACCGAAACGAATGTCGGTATAGAGTCATATCTTAAAGAAGGCTATAAAACAAAAAATCCTGCCTTTACTTATCAAGGCTTACAATACCAGTTTTATGACGAAGGCGTAGCTATAGTTGGCTATTCAACTAACCCGAGCGGTAAACTTGTAATACCGGCGGAGGTAAAGGGTTATCCTGTAGTAGTTATTGCCGCAGACGCTTTTTTTGACTGCAATTCAATAACAGAGGTTTCCTTGCCAAACAGTTTGTGGGGAATTGGCGAATATGCTTTTGCTTCATGCTCATCGCTTAAAAAGGTATCTATGCCAGGTGTTATCGAAATTTATGGGTATGCATTTGCTGATTGTGCGAATTTAACTGATGTTATCATGCCAAAGATAGTACTCATTCACTATGCCGCATTTGCACTTTGCTATGATTTAAAAAACGTATTCATGCTAAATGTAAAGTACATTGATGCAGCTGCTTTTTACGGGTGCACAGCATTGAAAAGCGTTTCATTCTTAAAAGTTTTAGAAATTTGGGACTGCGCTTTTTACGGGTGCAGTTCCTTGAAATCTGCTTATTTTTACGGAAATGCACCCTATAACTTTAGAAGTGAGGTTTTCAAGAATTGTAAGGATGGCTTCAAGATTTACTTCGCCAAGGGTACATCGGGTTGGAAAACGCCCAAATGGAATGGTTATCGCACAGAGCGGTTTACGCCCTCGCCACTTGCTACCTATATCTCAGTTTCAACGGTAGCTTCAACAGGTAAAAACAAGCTTACATGGGAAGCTACAAATGGCGAAAAGTATTATGTTTATGTTTCTACAGGCTCGGGCTATGAGTATCTTGGAAGCACAAAGAATACAAGCTACACTCATAAAAGTGCGGTTACAGGCACAAAATACAGCTATACTGTTAAAACGGTTATTGGCTCGAAAAAAAGCGGCTATAGTAACAGTGTTGCAAGCACTTGCGACCTTCCTCGCCCAGTAATTTCATCGCTTGAAAACGTTGCTTCAAGCGGCAAAATCAAGATTTCATGGGCAAAAATTAGTGGAGCTATCGAGTACAAGGTTTATTGCTCTACAACTTCAAATGGCACTTATAATTATATCGGTTCAACAACCTCTTCAAACTTTACCGACAACAATGGCGAAGCGGGCATAACATACTATTACAAGGTAAAGGCTATTCATTCTAACAGCCTTGCAAACTCCGCTCCAAGTACCGCAAAATATCGTATGGTTGATTTGGAACGCCCTGTAATCAGTCTTATAAATGACGCTGAAACAGGCAAAATACAAATTTCTTGGAACGAAATAAGCGGTGCAAGGTCTTACTGGGTTTATCGCTCGGATACCAAAAACGGAACGTATTCTTCCGTAGGTTATACGTTTACAACAAGTTTTCTTGATACAAGCGGCGTAGCAGGTGAAACGTATTATTATAAGGTTATAGCCACTCATGAAAAAAGCGCTGCAAGGTCGGCATTAAGCACATCGAAATATCGCACAGTTGATTTATCAAGCCCTGTAATTACGGTTGAGCTACAAAACAACAAGCCCTATATCAGTTGGGAACAAATAGACGGTGCTATTAGATACGACATTTACCGTGCACCCGCTGGCGGATATTATGAGCTTTATGCATCAACTACCGATTGTTACTATACTGATAATAATGCAGATAGTGGCACAACTTATTTCTACAGGTTAAAAGCGATTCATACAAAATCGGCTGCAAACTCGGCATACGGAAAAGCGGTATGCATAAGTGTCCAATAGTTTATTAGCTTAGCTTTTAATAAATTTCAATCCCTGCTCTTATGAGTGGGGATTGTTTTTTGAATCAAAGGCTCCTATCCCAATGTTTAGTTGTTAGCGGTGAGGCGACCAATGCCCGCCCCTACATGGGATTAGCGGGTAGATGATATTCGTTCCTGTGGAACGAGTGATATTGCCTTTGGCAGTGATATTGGTTATTTACGATAACCAGTGATATTGCATTCACTCTGCGGAGCAAATGCAATTTG
>JAAZFD010000112.1 GCA_012511925.1 Clostridiales bacterium | reverse complement strand
TATATATGCCACAGATTTAAGGGCAGGTGCTGCGCTTATTATTGCGGCACTTATGGCAAAGGGCGAAACCCGTGTTCATAACCTGCATTACACTGACAGGGGTTATGAGAATTTAGAGGAAAAGCTAATCGCCTTGGGCGCAAATATAAAGAGGCTCGGTTGATGCTTGATTTCTTTGGAACTATAGGACCGGTTAGCAGTAGCGTAGAAACGCTTGTTGCCCTAATAAATGAAGGTATGACGGGGGTGAGGATAAACAATTCTCATTCCCGTTTAGTTGATTGCGAAAAGTATTTAGATGCGATTAAAAGTGCGGAATCACAAACCCAAAAAAAGCAAAAGATACTAATCGATTTGCAAGGCGCAGAGCTTAGAATAGGCAATTTAACACCATTCCAATTAAGAGCGAATGATATTGTTCGAGTAGTTTGCGAAAAGGCAAACGCTGTCAACCAAATTCCAGTTCCAAAAGCGTTATACGATGCTTTGAAGCAAAAACCCACACAGCTTTTATTAGATGACGGATTGTTTAAGCTAAACCCTGCTAAGATTTACTTCGATTATCTTGAATATCAGGCAGAAAGCGATTGTGTAATTCGTCCCAACAAAAGCATAGCAAGTGATTTAGAAGTTAATTTACCCGTTCTAAGCGATGCGGATATTAAAGACATAGAATATGCTGTCGAATTAGGCGGCATTTACGGAATTATGATTCCCTTTGTGCAAAAAGCAGAAGATTTAATCTTTGTAAAAGAGGTATTGCAGGCGAAAAACGCAACTCAACTAAAAATTTATGCAAAAATCGAAAACCAAAGCGGAGTTGACAACATAAAAGAGATTATCCCTCATTGCGATGTTGTGGTGATTGCAAGGGGCGATTTAGGCGCGAATATTCCTTTAATTAAAATCCCATAGGTGCAAAAGCAAATAGCGAAAACCTGCAACGAGAAAAATCGAGAATTTATGGTGGTAACGCAGATGCTACACTCTATGATTTTAGAACCTGCACCCACACGAGCTGAGGTTTTAGACATTTATAATGCGGTGCTCGATGGTGCAAGTGCGCTTATGCTAACAGGTGAAACGGCAATGGGAAAGTATCCTGTTGAAAGTATGCGATACTTGGTGCAAACCGCAATCGAAGCGATAGATTAAAACATTTCTACTAACCACTTCTAAAAGCATTTGATTGAAAAAATCACTTATGGTATAATCCATATATAATTTGGTGTCCTATAAGACACAAACCATGATTTTGGAGTGGTTATCAGGATATTATCCTCCGCTTTTGCGTATTTAAGCGTATTTAGCGGTAAAAAACTCCCACGCACAGTGAAGCACTTGTGCAAAACGAATTATAATAGGGTGGTTTAATGAAACTAAGAAATTTAATATATGCAATAGCTGTGCTTTTGTTGGTATCGGTGGCGGTTTTAGGAGCAAAGACCGCTTCTGCAAGCACTATGCAATACGGCACAGTAACAGGCAACGATGCTAATTTGCGCTTTAATCCCGATTTAGACAGCGAAGTATTAGCAAAGATGCCCATTAACGCTCGTGTTTGCGTTTTAGAATACAAGGACAACTGGTACAAGGTAGTTTATTCAACTGAATCAGAGGATATAACAGGCTATGTGCGTTCCGATTTGCTTTTCGTGAACACAGACGGCACAAGAACCGCATACGTAACAGAAGACGATGTTAAATTGCGTGGCGGTGCAGGCACTTCCTCATACATAATAGCAAAGCTAAAGGTAGGACAGCCTGTTAAGATTAAAGCCATGATTTCCGGTTGGTATCTATGCGTTGCAGGCGATTCGATTGGCTTTGTTCATAGGGATTATCTTTCGGTTTCAAGACCCGGCAGCACAACCTTAGAACGCCTACTCATGCCAGGAATGTCTGGAATCGAGGTAGAGCGCTTGCAGAACGCACTTTACGACAGGGGCTTTTTAAGCGTTGTGGATATTACCTCATACTATGGCGCAAAAACAAGGTCGGCTGTTGCCGCTTTTCAATCCGCTTGTGGACTTATGAGCGATGGTATTGCTGGCGATGTAACGATTTCTTCTCTGTATGACGAAGCAAACGGTGTAACCTCCGAAAATGCCATGTTCAATAAGGTAAAAGGCTCTGTTGAGCTTCTTGATTGGTTCAAGGGCGGCTCTACATGGCTTAAAAAGGGCGCATACTTTACGATTATTGATGTTAAAACAGGCATGAGCTTTCAAGCAAGGCGATTCGGTGGTTGGTATCATGCGGATTCCGAGCCTGTAACGGCGCAAGATACGGTTATCATGAAAGCAATTTCAAACGGCGCATGGTCATGGGATAGGCGAGCGATTTGGGTAAACTACAACGGCAGAACGGTTGCAGGAAGTATGCACACGATGCCCCACATGGTAAACCCGACTCAAAGCAACAACTTTGACGGTCATTTTTGTGTGCATCTACTAAATTCAAAGGTTCACGAAACCTCACGCGCTTGCCCGCGCCACCAGTATTGCGTTAAGCAGGCGTATGAGGCAGGCAAGGCAGATTGATGCTTCACAATGCTTTGATTTATAGTTTAGCTTAGGCGGTATTTACTGCCTAAAGTTTTGTAAAGGAGATATATGTCAGACTACACAGCAAAAGATTTACAGGTAATGGAGGGGTTAGACGCTATACGAAAGCGCCCGGGAATGTATATAGGCACAACAGGAATAAGAGGCTTACATCACTTGCTTTGGGAGATTGTTGACAATTCAGTTGACGAAGCCGCAAACGGATATGCAAGCGAAATTACTGTTCAGCTACATTCAGATAATTCCGTTACAGTAGAGGACGACGGCAGAGGAATTCCCCCCGACACTCACGATAAGTTGGGCATTTCAGGCGTTGAGGTTGTATTCACACAGCTACACGCAGGCGGCAAATTCGATAATCACGCATACAATTATTCAGGCGGCTTACATGGAGTGGGTGCGGCTGTTGTTAATGCGCTTTCAGAATATGTTAATGTTGAAGTTGCTGTAGACGGCAAGCTATATCGTCAAGAGTTCAAAAGCTATTTGGGTACAGACGGCAAAATTCATTCGGGCAAGCCTACAACTCCTTTGGAGGAGGTTGGCAGAACCAGAAAGCATGGCTCTAAGGTGCATTTTTTGCCCGATAAGCGAGTATTTGAAACGATTAACATGAGCTATGATACGGTAAACAGAAGAATCAGAGAGCTTGCGTTTTTAAACAAGGGCATAAAATTTAATCTTATAGATTCAAGAGAGCGTGGCAACCGCAAGGAAAATACATATTGCTTCGAGGGCGGAATATCCGACTTTGTGGCATTGCTTAACACCGATAAAACTACGCTTTACGAGCCGCCAATCGTGCTTTCGGGCAAGTCGGGGAATATTTTAGTCGAGATTGCTGTTCAGCACAATGACAGCTTTAACGATTCGATTTTTTCATACGTAAACAATATCCCAACAACCGAGGGCGGCACACACGAAACGGGATTCAAAGCCGCATATTCAAAGGTTTTGAACGAGTATTGCAGGAACAATGGCATTTTGAAAGACAAGGACGCATCATTGCAGTTCGATGATTTCAGAGAGGGCATAACGGCTGTTGTATCGCTAAAAATGCAGAATGTGCAGTTCGAGGGGCAAACAAAAACCAAGTTAGGCAACACCGAAGCCCGTCCAGCCGTTGAAGCGGTGGTATCCGAGCAATTCACCAAGTATTTAGAGGATTTGAAGAATGCAGCCTCAAGCCAAGCCATAGCCCAAAAGGCATTAGGTGCGGCAAAGGCGAGGGAAGCGGCACGAAAAGCAAAAAGCCTTGCAAGAGATAAAAACAAACTTGAAAATGAGCCTTTGGTTGGCAAGCTGTCAAGCTGTATAGGCAAAAACTATGTGATTCAAGAGCTTTTTATCGTAGAGGGCGACTCGGCTGGCGGAAGTGCGAAGCAGGGTAGGGACAGAATGTTTCAAGCTATACTTCCCTTGCGTGGTAAGCCACAAAATGTTGAGAAAAAGAATGTTGACGAGGTGTTAGCGAACGAGGAATACCGCTCAATTATTACGGCTTTGGGTACAAGCTTCGGCAGCGGATTCGATAGAAGCTCGCTAAAATATCACAAGGTAATTATTCTTTCAGACGCAGACCAAGACGGTGCGCATATTCGTGCAATCCTCTTAACTTTCTTTTATAGGTATATGAAAGAGCTAATCACAGAGGGGCATGTTTATATTGGCTTGCCGCCGCTATACAAGGTCGAGCATAATAAAGAGGTTACATACCTGTATTCAGACGAGGAATTAGCAGAGTTTACAGCAGGCTTAAAGGGCTATACATTACAACGCTACAAGGGCTTGGGTGAGATGAACCCCGAGCAATTATGGGATACCACTATGAACCCCGAGCATCGCTCACTTCTGCAAGTTACCATTGAGGATGTAACAGAAGCGGAAAGGCGTTTGACCGTTCTAATGGGCGACAAGGTCGAGCCGAGAAAAGAATACATTAAGCAATACGCTGATTTTGATAATTAAGATAACTAGAAGGTAAAAATGGCGAAGAAGAAAGATACACAAAAAACACTGTTTTCGGGTGAAAAAATAATTCAAAAGACTATGGAGGATTGCCTGCACGACTCCATGATTCCTTATGCAAAGCATGTTATTTTAGACAGAGCATTGCCACGCATTGAGGACGGCTTAAAGCCTGTTCAAAGGCGAATACTGTTCACAATGCACGAATTAGGGCTTGCCCCCGACAAACCATACAGAAAAAGCGCACGTATAGTTGGCGACTGCTTGGGTAAATACCACCCTCATGGCGATTCTTCAGTTTATGATGCTATGGTGCGAATGGCACAGGACTTTATAATGCGAATGCCCTTGGTTGACGGTCATGGCAACTTCGGAAGCATAGATGGCGACACAGCGGCGGCAATGCGTTATACCGAAGTGCGTATGCAGCCCTTAGCCTTAGAGCTTTTGCGTGATATAGAAAAGGATACCGTAAAGTTCGAGCTCAACTTTGACGATACGCTAAAAGAGCCTGTACTGCTTCCGGGTAGGTTTCCTAACCTCTTGGTGAACGGTGCAAGCGGAATTGCGGTTGGTTTGGCTACAAGCATTCCGCCGCATAATTTAGGCGAATCAATAAATGCCTGTATCGCCGTAATGAACAACCCCGATATTACGGTAGATGGGATTATGAAAATTATACCTGCGCCCGACTTTCCCACAGGCGGCTATTTGATAAACTCTGACGAGATAAAAACAGCATACGAAACGGGCAAGGGCAGGCTTGTTATGCGAGCAAAAACGCATTTTGAACCGCAGAAAAACGGCAAAACACTTATTGTTATAACCGAATTGCCTTATCAAGTGAACAAGGCGACAATGCTAACAAAAATACTTGCAACGAGCCAAAAGCGCAAGGAAACTATAAAAGCATTCGCACAGATAGCCGATATACGAGATGAATCCGACAGAGTTGGCTTTAGAGCAATAATCGAGCTAAAAAAGGATGCCGACCCAGAGAACGTTCTCAAAGCGTTATATAAATACACCGATTTGCAAACGAACTTCTCTGTAAACATGATGGTAATAGCAGACGGAAAGCCTCAGCAAATGGGCATTATCGAGCTTATAAAGGGATTTTTATCGCATCAAGAGGATGTAGTAACAAGGCGAACAAAGTTCGATTTAGAAGCCGCAAAGAAGCGTGAGCATATTTTAGATGGCTTAGTAACGGCTATTTTGAATATAGACGAGGTAATTGCAATAATAAGAGCGTCAAAGAACCCCAAATCCGCAAAGGAAGCACTTATGGCGAGGTTTTTGTTCACAGAAATTCAAGCGCAGGCAATATTAGACTTGCGTTTGCAAAGGCTAACGAACTTAGAATTGGTTGCAATTCAAAACGAAGCAAAGGAAATCAAGGCAACAATCAAACGCTTGCAGGCAATATTAGGCTCAAGAGCTATGCTGTTAGATGTAATCCGAGCGGAATTGACCACGATTTCAGAAAAATACAGCAATCAAAGGCGCACAAAGCTGTTAGACGAGAACGAATCATTAGATGATTATGTTGATGAGATAGTTCAAAAGCCCAGCTTTGATGCAAGGCTTGAGGTTTTCATTGAATACGACCTAAACGGTGTGCAGGATGTAAAGCTGTCAAGGCGGCAAATGGGAACGGCGAACCCAGACGAAACTGCAAGTAGCTTTACATACGGCTTCGATACGCAAACCAACAAGCAATTAAAGCTGTTTACGAACACAGGAGCGTGTTTAACGCTTATGGTTGACGAAATACCCGAGCAGCAGAAAAACAAGGCTAAATCACGCTTAACAAGGCTTACATCGCTTATTCCTATAGAGGAGGGCGAGAGAATAGTTGCGGCGTTTGTGGTTGACCCCGAGGCGGAGGAAAAAGCGGATTGCTTCTTCTACACTAAGCAGGGGAATGTAAAGCGCACAGCATTTGCAGAATATGCAACCAAGAACAAGCGCATAGTTGCGGCAAAGCTGAAAGACGATTTAATTTTGGATGTAGAGCTTCTAAGCCAAGAAGAAATCGAGCAGAAATCCATACTAATGGCTACGAAAAAGGGCATGAGTATTCGCTTTATGGCAAACACGTGTCCTGCAATGGGTAGGGCTTCCGGCGGTGTAAAGTGCATAAAGCTGGATAAGGATGACGAGTGTATTTTTTCTAAGGCAATAGGAGATACAGGCGATTTATTGCTTATGACAGACAGGGGCTATGCCAAGCGTTCGTTTGCGTTTGATTATGATATTCAAGGCAGGAATGGCAAGGGCTTAAAGACATTCGACTTCAAACGCAATGGCTCAAATGGAACTTGCATAGTATATGCTTGCTTTGTTGAGGGCAAAGACTTCGATTTAGAGGTAGAACAGCTGCATGGCACAAAAACGATTGTTAACACTACTGCAATTCGTGTTGAGCGCAGAGCATCGGCAGGACAGGTAGCGGTTATTTCAGTGTTGGACGATGTTGTTGTGGGCGTAAGAGCGGTAACGGATAAAGAATAGGGAAAAACAAATGCACAAAAAAACAGCAATAATGCTTCTACTATTGGCTTCCCTAATTTGGGGTGCAAGTTTTATAGCCGTAAAAAGCCTTTTGTCGTACATATCCATAAACTATATACTTGCAGTTAGATTTCTTGCAGGGACGCTGGCGCTTTCGGTTATATTCATAAAAAACAGAAAAGATTTCACACCCAAGCTATTTTTTCGTGGTGCACTGGTTGGGCTTGTACTCTACCTTGCATTTATGTTTCAAACATGGGGATTAAAATACATTACATCGGGCAAGAATGCCCTTATAACCGCATTATATGTTGTAATAGTGCCGTTTTTAATGTGGGGATTTAAGAAAAAACGCCCAAACCTCAGAACGATTTTAGCCGCCTTTATTTGCTTTGCGGGTGTAGGAGTGCTGTCAAGCGTTTCGGATGTTGACAGCTCAATGAATATCACGCTTGAATTATTTGGGTTGTCGCTTTCGGGAAGGGGATTAGAGCTTTTTGGAATAGTGCTTACATCCATATCGGGAGTGCTTTTTGCGGTACATATCGCTATAGTGGCAATCTATTCAGAAGAGCATGATGTGATGAACATTACATTCCTGCAATTCCTATTCGCAGCGTTGTTTGCCTTTATTGCAGCATCGTTATTAGAAACATTTCCGCCATTACTCGAATTTGACTCAAGCGTTTGGTTAAGCCTTGGTTATATATGCATACTTTCGACCGTAGTGGCTTTGAGTTTGCAAAATATTGGCGTTAAGCACGCACCGCCCGAACTCGCATCACTTGTATTATGCCTTGAATCCGTATTCGGTTGCGCCTTGGGAATAATAATACTAAAAGAAAAACTTACAACGGCTGTAATTTTTGGAAGCATATTGATTCTATTGTCGATTATCGTATCCGAGTACCAGCCACGAAAGCGTAGAGGATAGTAGCGGTTTTGGGGCTTTCGCCCCATCACCCATCATGTGCCAAAGGTGTGCATCACTAGCCGCTTGCTGAGTTGTTTTGCATTCTGCATTACGCCAAAGGCATTACGCCGCAGGCGATTCATCCGCCGAGTGCGGATTTCACCTTGCGAAGCAAGATTTCACCCATTCCGAAGGAATGGATTTCACCGCCGCAGGCGATTTCATTGGGCGCAAAGCGCCCTTAATACTCGTAAAACCCCTTCTTAGTCTTTCTGCCTAACAGCCTGCCACGCACCATTTTACGCAAAAGCGGATGCGCACGATACTTTGTGTCGCCAGTTTCGGCATACAAGGTGTCCATAATAGCCAAGCAAACATCAAGCCCAACTAAATCGCCAAGCTCCAAAGGTCCCATGGGATGATTTGCACCCAGCTTCATAGCCGAATCAATATCTGCGGCAGATGCCACACCATCAGCAAACACGCCAACAGCCTCGTTAATCATAGGAATAAGTATGCGATTCACAACAAACCCAGGTGATTCCTCAACCTTTACAGGTGTTTTGGCAATCTCGCTTGAAAGTGCAAAAATTGTGTCGAAGGTTTCATCTGATGTGTGAATACCCCTTATAACCTCAACCAGCTTCATAACGGTTGCAGGGTTGAAAAAGTGCATTCCGATAAACCTATCCGACCTGTTAGTGCTTTGCGCTATTGCCGTAATTGAAATTGAAGAAGTATTCGTTGCAAATATCGTGTTTTCGTTGCAAATACCGTCTAATTCCACAAAAACTGATTGCTTTGCTTCGATTTTCTCGATAATCGCTTCCACAAC
>JAAZFD010000111.1 GCA_012511925.1 Clostridiales bacterium | reverse complement strand
GTATCAACATCTATAATGTAGTCTGGGTACTGCTCGTTATGAAATACAACATACGCTTCCTTTATTTCCTGTTCTTTTTTTGTGCTTAGCTTATCCTCTTTACTACATCCACTAAACCCAGTTACAAGTAGCGCAAAGCACAACACCAAAGCAAAAATTCTAACCCGTTTCATCGTTTTCTCTCCTTCAAAATATTTGAATGTGTGATGCAAACCCAATTATATTATTTATTATATTTAACTGGTAATTATTTGTCAATACAAAAAATGGATAAAACCGTGAACAACTTCAAAATGCTCACGGTTAATTCACATAAAGTTTTCATTATCTGTTCACTCTGGTCGATACATTTCAATCAACTCATTACACCAATCGCCCTTTGGCGCCTCGATTATTACAAATGGGTCGCCAGGTTCAGGGAAAAGCCACACATTAGGGCCATTTCGCATTGTGCCATTCTCAACATGAGTAAAGAAAAGCGCATAGGGCACATAGCCATCGCAATACACAAGCACCGTTGTTAAGCCATAATCCTGCTTCAATAGCTTAGAGTGATGCTTATCACGAATCAATGGAACCTGTATCAGCTCCGTTTTTCCCTCTTTGTCGGTAACATATTGCTGATTAGTTTCGGGAATTACAACGATGGCGCCCTCAATCGGCTCATCTGAAAAACCATCACGCACCGTAACTCGCATTAATCCAAACTTCTGCTGATTCAAAAAATGCACTAGCGAAATCGCCAAAAACACTATTGCGACAAAAAACATTATTATTCGAAAAATATCTCGCCTGCAAAGTTTCATACTACACCTCATAGCTATCGCACATTTATATTTCTTGTGGTATAATAACTCTATGTAGAAAAAACGAAATAATGCGAATTCCATACGGGATAGCACAAAGATTGGGATATAATATGATAGAAAGCAACAAGCGTTATTTAGATAAAAATTGGCAGAACACTATGCGAATACGCTTTGACTACAACAATATGCTCGCACAAAATGTAGGCGAAAAGGGCATATCTGAAGCGGAAATCGTAGGAATTTGCCAACGCAAAGCAAACGCAATCAAAAATATGCAAAGCAAACGCTCTTCTATGGAATGGCGGCAGCTTCCGTTTCAAAGTCAAACCCTAATCGATGAGATAAAAGCAACAGCAACGCATATTCAACAAAACTTCGATGCCTTTGTGGTGTTTGGAATCGGCGGTAGCGCATTAGGTCCCATTGCAGTTCATACCGCTTTGAACAATATTCGCTACAATGAACTCGGTAAAGAGGTTCGAAAAACACCGAAATTCTATGTTGAGGACAATATCGACCCCGAGCGGATAAGCTCGCTGTTTCAAATAATCGACCCAAAGCGCACAATGTTCAACGTAGTAACAAAATCAGGCAACACTCCCGAAACTATGGCTCAAATGCTAATCATCACCAATGTTTTGAAAAAAGCCTTGGGTAGCAGCTTTGCTAACAACCTCATAGCAACGACTGACGAAACTAAGGGCAACCTTATAAAAATAGCAAAGGATTTTGGGCTTAAAACGCTGTTTATCCCAAGTGGAGTAGGGGGCAGGTTTTCGGAATTAAGTCCTGTTGGTTTATTGCCTGCGGCGGTTTGCGGAATAGACATTGAGGAACTTTTAGCAGGTGCTCAATACATGGATTTCTTAATCGAAAATTCGGAAAATAACCCTGCATACACATTCGGTGCGCTCTCCGTAATTGCAATGGAAAAGGGAAACAATATTAGCGTAATGATGCCCTATGCGGATTCGTTGAAATACATAGCCGATTGGTATGCTCAATTATGGGCGGAATCCTTAGGCAAGCGTTTCGACAATAATAATTCCCAAGTTTTTTGCGGTCAAACCCCAGTAAAAGCCTTAGGAGTAACCGACCAGCACTCGCAAATTCAGCTTTATACAGAGGGTGGTTTCGATAAAACCGTAACCTTTATTAAGGTAGAATAGTTTAAAAAAGAAGTGCTAATTCCACGTGAATTAGTGGAATACAACGACATCTCCTACCTTTGCGGTCATACGTTAAACGAGTTGATTTCAGCCGAGCTTTTTGGAACGGAATACGCCCTAACCAAAAGCGGACATCTAAGCAATATGTTTATTATGCCCGAGGTAAACGCTTTTACAATAGGTCAATTACTATACCTTTTAGAAATGGCGACAGCATTTGCTGGAGAGCTTTTGAATATAAACGCATTCGACCAACCAGGAGTAGAGGAGGGCAAAAACGCAACTTATGCCCTGCTAAATAGAAAGGGCTACGAAGAAAAGCTAAAAGAATTACAGTCTATAAAGCCAAAGGATGAAAAATTTATTGTATGAAAAAGATAAATTCAAAAGCTAAAGTATTGTTAACAATTTTAATAGCAATGCTATTGTTTTCAGCTTGCACAGCAAATATAGGTGGAGAAAACACCCCCGCACCCAGCGCAACCGTAACACCCACTCAAAGCGGTTTAATAGGATTTATTGTATTTGAATCACAAAAAATCAATGAGTATATGGCTATGCATGGCTTTTTGGAAACCGCAGAAACAATTTCAAAAACGGCCAAGCTATATAGATTCAACACCCAAGAGGAGATGCTTAACCAAACTCAAAAAGCCATAGACGACAGTTGCGACGGAGTAATTCTTGATTGCTCAATTTATGACTATTCACAAGCAGTACAAATTTTAAAGGATGCAGAAGTACCATTTGTAACGCTATTTAATAAGAGCGCTGATGATAATATAAACGTTTACATTAACAATACGAACCATTATGCCGATATCGCACTTGTTTTTGCAGAAAACATCAAAGAAGCAGGGCATGAGAAAGGCAAAATTCTAATCTACTCCGATAAGGATTGCACCGAAGTATTAAACAGCTTCAATTCTGAACTAACAGCATACGATTTTCCCTTTAACACGGTTTGCTTTGAAAAAAAGGCAGAGGACTCAACAGCGGCAAAGACAGAGTTGCAGGAGTTTCTCAACCAAAACCCTGATGTATATGCCATATATGCTACTAATTCTTCGCTGACCAGATTGGCAATGCAAACTGTAGAAAAAGCAAAAGCTACGGAGAATATTTTTGTTATTGGCACAAGCTTGACCGACACCACAATAAAACTCTTTGAAAGTGGGTTATTTGGTTTGTGCATAAACCCTGTTAATGAATCTGCGGTAGTTGCCACCCATATGTTAAACGATTTGATAAATGGACAAGCGGTTGAGGATAAAGTTCTTAGCTGGCACATCGCATTTTCCGATACGATAAACAAGTACGCATATATTAGAGACAGCGCAAAAGAATTATTTGGCGGTTGATATGAAAGTAATAGACAGAGATTTACTAAAACACATAGATTGGCTTACAATAGGAATCGTGCTTGCATTGTTCACTATAGGAATTATCAGCATTGCAAGTATTATGGCATCTCCGTTTACAGGAGAAGAGCAATCGGTTAGCGATTTTCTTCAAAGGCTTAACTTAGAGTATGTCGAGCGTCAACTCGTAAATTTTGGTGTCGGATTAGCGTTCTTTGTTATAGTCTTAGTGCTTGACTATCATTTTTATAAGAAACTTGCAAACACAATGTACGTTGGCATAGTTATACTATTACTAATCTTAGTTTTAGTCGGAAAAACCTCGCGTGGTGTAGCAG
>JAAZFD010000015.1 GCA_012511925.1 Clostridiales bacterium | reverse complement strand
GCCAATGGATTGCGGCCTGTCGTAATCAAGTTTCACACCATCGATTATTCTCGTTACAAACGGCTTTGGTAGGAAAGGAATAAGCTTTTCCTTCACAGCAACAGGACCCGAACCAGGACCGCCGCCGCCATGAGGAGTTGAGAAGGTTTTATGCAAGTTAATGTGCATAACATCAAATCCCATATCACCGGGGCGAACAACTCCCATAATTGCGTTCAGATTCGCACCGTCATAGTATAATAGTCCGCCTGCATCGTGAACTATTTTCGCAACCTCTGTGATATTCTTCTCAAAAAGTCCCAAGGTTGAGGGATTCGTTAGCATAAGTCCTGCGGTGTCGGGGCCTACTGCCGCTCTTAGTGCATCTAAATCAACTCCGCCGTCTTTAGCGCTCTTTATTTCCTTGATTTTGTAGCCTGCCATAGCCGCTGTTGCAGGGTTTGTGCCATGTGCCGCATCGGGAACAATAATAACTTTTCTGTCAATATCGTTTTTGGACTCATGGTATGCCCTTATCAGCATAACTCCCAAAAGCTCGCCATGCGCACCAGCCGAGGGTTGCATACAGCAAGCGTCCATGCCTGCTATTTCCGCCAACATTTCACCGGAGGAAGCCAACACCTCTAATGCGCCTCGAACACAATCATGGTCTGCGTAAGGATGTAAGTTGTTAAACAGCTTAGGTGTTTCCTCGTTGATTTTGGGATTGTACTTCATTGTGCAAGAGCCTAATGGATAAAATCCGTTGTCAACACCGAAGTTACGCCTTGAAAGGTTTGTGTAGTGGCGAGCAACATCGATTTCCGCTAATTCGGGTAATGGAAGCATTGAATCGCTCAACATATTTGCAGGGATAAGATTGTCAAGCTCAGGCACATCGATTTTCGGTAAATCGTATGCCCTATGACCCGCTTGTGAACGCTCAAAAATTAGCTTATACTCTTTTCTCATACCAATCCCTCCTTAACTGCAGCTTCAACTGCCAAAAGCAACTCGTCAATATCCTGTCTGCTGTTTAATTCGGTAACGCACCATAGCATACCCTTGTCGCCTTCTAATACTCTGTTCAAAGGCAATCCGCCCATGAAGCCTTTTGCTTTTAGAGCATTGTTTAGTTTTTCTGAATCGTAATCCGAATCGATTACAAACTCATGGAAATACGGTGAAGCGTATCTTAGCTTAAAGCCCTTTATTTGAGTTAAGCCGTCTGCTAAGTAATGCGCCTTTTGAATGCTTTGAGTTGCAACCTCTTTTATGCCGTGCTTGCCCATTTGCGCCATATAGATGCTTGCAGAAATTGCACAAAGCATTTGGTTAGAGCAAATATTGCTTGAAGCCTTTTCACGCCTAATGTGCTGCTCTCTCGCTTGAAGCGTTAAAACGAATGCACGGTTGCCGTCTTTGTCCTCGGTTTGACCTGCAATGCGCCCTGGTAGGTTTCGTATCAGCTTAGTGGTACAAGCCATAAATCCGAAATAGGGGCCGCCAAACGACATGGGAATTCCCAAGGGTTGACCGTCGCCAATCGCAATATCAGCGCCATAATCGGCAGGACGCTTTAATAATCCAAGCGAAATGGGGTTTACATACGCTGTAAACAAGCCCTTTAGCTCGTGAACGGTGTCGGAAAGTGCTTGCATATCCTCTATAACTCCAAAGAAGTTAGGGCATTGAGCGATTAAGCCGCAAAAACCGTCAGCGTTTGCTTTGATTTTTTCTATATCGGTAGTGCCTTGTGCATTCAAAGGAACGATTACAACCTCGGTTCCGATTGCATGAGCGTAGGTTTTTACAGTAGAAATGGTTTCGGGGTGAAGTCCTTCGCTTAGCAAAAGCTTTTTCTTGCGAGTTGCGGAAGTCATCATGCTCATAGCCTCTGCTGCGGCAGTTGCGCCGTCATAAACGGAAGCGTTTGAAACGTTTTGACCTGTTAGACTGCATATAAATGTTTGATATTCAAAAATTGCCTGCAACATTCCTTGGCTCATCTCCGCTTGATAGGGTGTATAAGCCGTGTAGAATTCGCTACGCATAGAAAGCTCTAAAACCGCTGACGGTATGTAGTGGTTGTATGCGCCTGCGCCTCTGAATATTTTCAGACTTGTATTGTTCTTCTTAGCTAATTCTTGAAAGTGCTTGCGAATTTCAAGCTCGCTCATGCCTTCACATAGGTTTAGCCTTTGTTTTAACAGTAGCGAAAAAGGAACGTCTAAGTACAGCTCGTCAACCGAATTTACGCCGATTGCCTTTAGCATTTCTTGACGCTCGTTCTCCGTGTGGGGAACATAGCTTTTCATTTTTTATGCCTCCGACTTAACGAATTCTTCGTATTCAGCGGCTGATAATAGCTTTGATTCGTCTAATTCCGAAAACTCAATAACAACTAAGTAGTTTTCATAGGCGTTTTCGTTTATAGCTTCAGGCTCTGCATCTAATCTTTCGTTGATTTCAACAACCTTGCCTTTTGCCACAGTGTAGATGCTTGAAGCAGCCTTTACGCTTTCAACTGTTGCAAAGGAATCGCCGATTTCAAACTCATCATCAACGCCGGGAAGCTCTACAAAAACTATTTCGCCCAAGGATTCCTGCGCATGGTCTGTTATGCCAATCTTTACTTGATTGCCCTCGATAATTAGCCATTCGTGTTCCTTCGTGTACTTGCGGTCTGTAGGTGTCATATTTGTTTCCTCCATTTTTTTATATTAACGCAAATGCGTTGGGGTACGGGGTATGTTTTTTGGGTTTTTTGTTGGGGCGTTGCCCCAAACCCCACTACTTTTTGCTATTAGTAGCAAAAGCAAGGTTTCCCTGCCTTAGCGAAGTTAGTCCGAATCTGTTGTTGCGGGCGGTTGCTCGCCCCTACATATTTCGTGCTTAACCTATACGCCGTAGCGTATTTCACCATTTTCGTTGAAAATGATTTCACCCTGCGATAGCAGGATTTCACCGCCGCAGGCGATTTCATTGGGCGCTTGCGCCCTGTTGTGGCATTGCCGCCAACCCCACTACTTTTTGCTATTAGTAGCAAAAGCAAGGTTTCCCTGCCTTAGCAAAGTTAGTCCGAATCTGTTGTTGCGGGCGGTTGCTCGCCCCTACATATTTCGTGCCAAGCCTATCCGCCGCGCGGATTTCATTGGTTTTCCGCAGAAAACCTATTTCACCTTGCGATAGCAAGATTTCACCGCCGCAGGCGATTTCATTGGGCGCTTGCGCCCTGTTGGGGCGTTGCCCCAAGCCCCACTACTTTTTGCTATTAGTAGCAAAAGCAAGATTTCCCTGCCTTAGCGAAGTTAGTCCGAATCTGTTGTTGCGGGCGGTTGCTCGCCCCTACATATTTCGTGCCAAGCCTATCCGCCGCGCGGATTTCACCCATTCCGCAGGAATGGATTTCACCCTGCGTAAGCAGGATTTCACCCGTTTTCGTAGAAAACGGATTTCATTGAGATAGAACGCTTGCGTTCTATCTCTTATAGAAAGGCATAGCGACCTTTTCAGCCTTTAAACGCCTGTTTCTTACTTCGATTTCGAAAATTGCTTCGTCTTTGTAATCAACATCTACCAAAGCCATAGCAAGATTTCCGCCTACTGTCGGTGCAATTCCGCCCGAGGTCGTAAAGCCAACTAACTTATCGCCAACATAAACATCATAATGCTCTCTTGCAATGCCCTTGTCTATCAGCTTCAAGCCTATGCGAGTACGCTTTGCATCGGCTGTCAACGCTTCCTTGCCTATGAAGTT
>JAAZFD010000110.1 GCA_012511925.1 Clostridiales bacterium | reverse complement strand
CTTCTCAAGTTATTGCTAAAATCATTTCTTAATACCTCCGCTTTTCTTAATTTGCTTAATACGTTTGCTAATCTCCTTTTGTGTTTGTTGTTTTCGCAGCATAAAGGCTTCTTTGTCATCTGAGAATTTTGCCTCTTGTTTGAGATTATTATAGCTGTTCCATCTTTCAAGCGGCAGCTCGCCACTTTGTATTGCGGCTTTTACAGCACAACCAGGCTCTGTTTCGTGCTTGCAATTCTTATACTTGCAACTCCCGAAATACTGCTCTACATCACAAAATGCCTCGCCAAGCCCCTTGCTCACATCCCACATGCCAAGCTCACGCATACCGGGGGTGTCGATAATCATTACGCCGCTATCAAGCATTATAAGCTGTCGGTGGGTAGTTGTGTGGCGACCCCTGCTATCGTCCTCTCGTATCTCGTTTATTGCCATTATTTCCTTACCTGCCAGCGAATTTACCAAACTTGACTTACCTACGCCCGAAGAACCTAAGAACACGATTGTTTTGCGTGGTTTTAGGTAATCAGTTAGTAAGTCAAGCCCTGCACCGCTAAAAGCGCTTACCGCAAAAATCTCAACGCCAGAAGCAACCCCTTTTGCCTCTCGAATCTGCTCGGAAAAATCCTCTACCAAGTCAGATTTTGTCAAGATTATTACAGGAATAGCTCCCGATTGCCAAGCAAGTGTGATATAACGCTCTAAGCGATTTGGGTTAAAATCAAGGTTGAGAGACTGCATGATAAACACATAGTCAAAGTTTGCGGCAACCGCCTGCTCGCCACGCCCACGTGTTGGATTGCGCCTTGAAAAGAACGATTTGCGGGGTAGCGTTTTAATTATCTTACTATCTCCGCTCTCGTTGTAGTTGATTAGCACAAAATCTCCCGTTGTAGGGAACTCTTCAGAACCATCAAAATACTTGCTTGATTTTAATCTCCCGAAACAGTCGCCATATTCGCATACAAGCTCATACCGCTCCTTATGAACAGCACTAACCCTTGCAGGTAAGCCAGTTTCACCCTGCGGCAAATCGAGCGAATATAGCATAGACGGAATAAATCCGTAATCAATAAGATTCAACTTTTTATCCTCCAAATTAAATTAAGTTTTTTATTTGCGTAATTCTCCTTACGCTACAATTTTTTCACTGAATTTGGGCATAAAAACACCGTAGCAAGCAGCCATCGATAGCTGTAAACTACGGCTTGTATGCCCAGTTCTTATTACAGTGTTAACGAAAGGTTACTTAACGGCACAGCAAACAAAAGTGTGAATACACATGAAACACATTGCTATGCCCAAATATTCTGTTTTAGACGAAAACCGCCTCAATTATAACCGTCATCAAACAAAACTCCTTTCGTTCTCTGCTTGAATAATTAAGCAGAGAAAAGATTAGGTTTAGAATACCACTTGCATTCTAAAAAATCAATGAAAAGCAAAAATAATTGATTTTTTGTCCCCAAAAAACAAAACAGCCCCCATACGAGAGCGGTTTTGTACAACGCTAATAGTAAGTTAGTTGATTAGTCAGTTAACCAATTTTAACAAGATTGCCGTTGCATCGCCTGTGTTTATCTTGTCGTCCTTGTTATAGTCTGCCACAAGCAGTTGAACGCCAACCAATGTAACAGAACCAGTGGAATATTTAAGAATCATTACCGCATCGCCTGTGTTTATTATGTTATCTCCGTTTACATCACCACGCTTGAGTGCATTGAAAAGGTTCATAATGTTAACAGGCTTCTCGGCTGTGCTTTTGCTTCCGTCTCCAACTTGACCGTTCGTGCTTCCGCCCCATGCCCAAAGCGAGTTGTCAGTTTTAAGTGCCATACTATGATTGTTGCCTGCTTCTATAGCTTTCGCCTTATCCATAATCTTTACAAAGGCTTTGCTGTCGGTAAGCGTGCCGTTGCCCAACTGACCCATATAGTTTGAGCCTACACCCCACAAGGTATCGTCATTCTTAATAATCAAACTGAATGAAGCGCTTGCACAAGCGTGTTTTACGCCCGCCATAATTTTCTTAGGCGTTTTACTTATAGTAGTTGTGCCATCGCCTAACTGCCCCAACTTATTATAGCCCCATGCCCAAAGCGTACCATCTGTTTTAACAAGAACGCTATGGGTTGAAGATGCGGAAACCTCTTTCGCCTTTGTTGTTACCTTCGTGGGAGTATTTATACGCGTCTCCGTACTACCCAATCCAAGCTGGTGTATATCATTATTACCCCATACCCAAAGCGAATCATCGTTTTTGATTGCGTAACTAAAACGGTCGCCTGCGGCTATGAATTTTACGCCAGTCATAATCTTTTTAGGACTTTTGCTTGCTTTGTAAGTTCCGTCGCCCAACTGACCGCTACCATTATCACCCCATACCCAAAGCGTACCGTCTGTTTTAAGTGCCATTGTGTGATATTCGCCTGCGACAACCGCTTTTACATCATTCATAATTTTTATGGGAGTCCTGACGGGTTCTTTCGAAATGCTGCCATTGCCAAGTTGACCATTGCCATTAAAGCCCCAAGCCCAAAGGGTTTTATCAGTTTTTATTGCTAATCCGAAGGAATTTCCTGCTGTGGCAGAGCTTACACTGCTCATAATTTTTGCTGGTTTTATTACAAGCTCATTATCCTTGCCGTTGCCAAGCTGACCCAATCTATTATCTCCCCAAGACCAAAGCGTATTATCCTTTTTAACCGCCAAACTAAAGCGAGAGCCTGCCGCAATGCTTTTTACATCGGTTGTAATCTTTACGGGCTTCACAACTTTCATAGAAGAACCGTCGCCTATTTGTCCGTCCGAGTTAAGCCCCCAAACCGATAGACTTCCATCGGTTTTCTGTGCCATGCTGTTATGCCTGCTTGTGGCGATATTCAATACATCGTCCATTATTTTTTTAGGAGTTTTACGATTTTTCAAAGTACCGTCGCCCAACTGACCGTTGCTATTGTAGCCCCAAGACCAAAGACTGCCGTCATTTTTGATAACAAGGCTAAAACCATCTCCTGCGGAAGCCGCTTTTATTCCGTCCATAGCCTTCTTAGGTGTATATACATTGCCTGTACGCCCAAGCTCCCCATACGCATTTGAACCCCAAGTCCATAATGTTCCGTCTTTCTTTATTGCCATGCTATGACTTTCACTCGAAGAAATGAATTTAACATTGTCAAGTACTTCTACGGGCTTTGTAACAGCATATGAACCCTCCGGCTCTCCGATTCCGATTGAATCGTTACTGCCCCAAGCATACAGCTTAGAATCGGTTTTAATTGCAAAACTTGCATTGCCTCCTGCTGCTACTGCAGCACAGCCATCCCATACTTTTTCGGGTTTACCTACATTTCCTCCACTCATGCCATTGCCTACTTGACCATCATAATTGCTTCCCCAAGCCCAAAGCGAGCCGTCTGTTTTCACAGCTAAACAATGACTGGAACCGATAGCAGCGGTTTGAACATTGTCTATTACTTTTATAGGCTTGTTGCTAAATTTCCCCTGTCCGCCTTTTCCATTACCAAGCTGATAAGACTCATTATCGCCCCAAGCCCAAAGTGAGCCGTCTTTTTTAATTGCTATAGCGGTATAATAGTGAGAAGCGGCAACAAAAACGCAATCTTCTAATACTTTTACAGGCTTAGCGCTTGGATTATTTGTACCATCCCCCAACTGACCGAAACTATTATCGCCCCATGCCCAAAGACTTCCGTCTGTTTTAATAG
>JAAZFD010000109.1 GCA_012511925.1 Clostridiales bacterium | reverse complement strand
TTTCCTTAGGGTAGTAATTTCTGCAATCGCAATTAAGCAACGAAAAATTAACTACATTTGCTGCAATCAAATTCTTTTTGGCAATCGAAATAGCTTCAGAAGAAATATCAACTCCAACAACCTCTTTTATCGGAAATTCAAACACCTTTGAGCGTTCAACCAGTAAAGTTCCGCTTCCGCAACAAAAGTCCAACACGCGTGAATTATGCTTCATTTTACCAGAACGCACCAAGGCGGCAGCATTCGCAGGAGTTATTGACGCAGGAATCGTCCCCACACGGTAATCGAATCTTTTGTCGGGAACGGTGAATAGCTTAATGAACGCATTGCATTTATCGGCATCGGTTTGTTCAATACGCAATTCAACCTCGTAGCCCGAAACGGAATTTACAACCGATTTTGAGTTTAGCCTTTGAATTTCGTTGACTATTTGCGTAATAAACTCGTTTCGACGAAGTTTTTTGTCGGCTCGTAGCTCTATTCTGTATCTAAACGGTGAAAACTCGTCGTGCTTTGTCATAGTGTGGGCATCAATTACAAACGGAATACCAAGAGAAACAAAGCAATTTGCGATTTTCTCTGCTGAAAGCTCAATATTTTCACCTATGGGCAATAAAATTTCACGAAATGAGCGAACGGTAAAAAGGCGCTCGTAATCGTCTGTTGTAACTATTACTGCCGAATCTGTATGCTCCTTCGTAAAAAATAGGTTGTCTATCAGCTCGGTATTTAAAACCAAGGAGAGATTTTGCGCAACTCTAAGCTCGAATGAATACGGTTTGCCAAGTCCTACAAATTCGTGCATTGCATTTTCGGAGTAATTCTCTTTTGCTTTTCTTATCGCATTGTTAATTTCGTTTTCGTGCTTTTTAATTGCGTTTAAGGGTATAGAGTATTCGTCTATTGCTCGGTAGGCGGCTTCGTTTTTGCTTACACCAAGTGCAAGAATAATTGACGGCACAACCATAAGAACCGTTTCGTTTTCAAGCGCTTCGGCTAAATTTTGAACATCGCTTACGATTTTTTCCTTGTCATGTGTGATAATTCTACCCAACAGTATGATTGAATTTTTACGTAGCTTGTTGTTGTCGGATTTCAACGCACGATATAGCACGTTTCTGCTAATTTGAGTGTTTATGATGTCAAAATAGCGCTTTTTCTTTACCGCGCGGCACAAAAACGCACAGGCTTGTACACGCAAGGGGCTGTTTTCGTCAACAAAAAACTCGATTACTTCGTATATTGAATCGTCTGGCGAGTTGAGAAATAATAGCTCTGCGCCGTTAGGAGATTTTAGTAGTCTATAAACTTTGCTGCTTTGGTTTTTCAATTTTTATGTCCTGCTGTTTTGTAGATTATGTTCAAAACATTTTGAGTTCCGTTTGCGGCTACAATATCCTTTTTCATGCTGTTAACATACTTTTCTTTGTTCTGATAAAGCGAGATTATCGCATTGTAAAGCGTAATTTTTGTAACCTGCTCTTGCTCTAATGTTTCAAAATAGCCTTTTTTAGTGTAATACATTGCGTTTTGCAGTTGGTCGCCCCTACTGCTTTTTGACGGTAGCGGGATTAAAAGTGCAGGTTTTTTTAGCGCAATAAACTCAAAAATGGCGTTTGCACCAGCGCGTGAAACGATTACATCTGCCGCAGCAAATACATCTGCTAAGGGCTTTGAGAGGTATTCATATTGGTTGTAGCCTTCTAAGACGTCAAATTTTGCGTCGATTTTGCCTTTGCCGCATATATGAGCCACGTTAAATTCGTTCAAAAGAGCAGGCAAGCAGGCACGAATATTTTCGTTTATGGCAAGTGCGCCCAAGCTGCCGCCTATAACAAGCAAAATAGGTAAATCGTTTTCGAATTTTAGAAAACTTCTGCCATTTTCTGCGTTTCCCGAAAAAAGCTCAGAGCGTATGGGTGAACCTGTATAGAGACCTTTTTTTCCGAATGCTTTGGCTGTTTGCTCAAACGAGGTACAAACTTTCGTAGCATATCTTGCGCTTATTTTAGTTGCGATACCTGGTGAAAAATCGGATTCGTGAGCGATAATGGGAGCAATTTTGTGCGCCGCCATTACCACCGGAACGGAAACGTAGCCACCCTTTGAAAAAACAACATCGGGCTTTATGGCTTTAATCTCTTTTCGCGCGGAAGCTATGCCTGCAATAACACGAAATGGGTCTGTGAGGTTTTTAAGCGAAAAATATCTGCGTAGCTTGCCCGATTTTATTGTGTGGTATTGAACGAAATCGAAATTATCGGTTATAAGCTGATGCTCAATTCCGTTTGTGCCGAAATAGTGTATTTCAAAGCCCTCATCGTATAAATAGGGAATTAGCGCCATATTGGGCGACACGTGGCCGGCAGAACCTCCGCCAGTCATAACGATTTTCTTGTTCAAGGCATACCTCGCAAATTAGTGCTTGCTCTATTATATTATAAGAATGGGAATTACGCAATGCGTGAATGCGCTCACGCATTATGCAAAGTTTTAATGCGTAATGCAAAATCAAGTTCAGCATGTAGGGGCGTGCATTGTGCGCCAGTTGAAAAACACACCATATTGAAATAATAAATGCGGGAGGATATAGAATCCTCCCCTACACATATAATAGAATATCTTGTTTTTGTTACTTTTTTCAAATAAAAACGGGAGGATATAGAATCCTCCCCTACACATATAATAGAATATCTTGTTGTTTGTTACTTTGTGCAAATAATAACGGGAGGATATTGAATCCTCCCCTACACATACAATAGCTTATCTTGTTTTTGTTACTTTTTTCAAATAAATGCGGGAGGATATTGAATCCTCCCCTACACATATAATAGAATATCTTGTTTTTGTTACTTTGTGCAAATAATAACGGGAGGATATAGAATCCTCCCCTACACATATAATAGAATATCTTGTATTTGTTATTTTGTGCAAATAATAACGGGAGGATATAGAATCCTCCCCTACACAAATAATAGAACGGGAGGATATAGAATCCTCCCCTACACATATAATAGAACGGGAGGATAT